>NZ_JAKTNU010000009.1:0-19513 GCF_022760955.1 Thermus neutrinimicus | reverse complement strand
CTACCCCCATCCCCTCCCCCCTTCCGCCGATCTGCCCCTGGCCTACGAAAGCCAGCTCCCCCTGAAGGAGGGCCTGGTGCAGGATGCCCTTGTGCGCATCGCCAGGCTCTCCCATTCCCTGGCCCCCATCCACCCTTCTCCCAAACCCCTGGGCTACCGTACCGCTGCCCAGTACGCCCGCCACCCCCTGGGGGGCCTGGCCTACCGCCTGCCGGAAACCCAAAAGCTTTTAAGGCTGGAGGAGGACCCCCTCCTGGCCGAGCCCTTGGCCTGGGCCTTCTCCCTTCTCAAGACCTGGCCCCTACCCGTGGAGGAGGTGGCCCTAAGGGGAAGCCTCCTCGAGGGCCGGGTCCTCCTCGGCCTCATCGGGGGAAGCCCGGAAAACCTCAAGGGCCCCGCCAAGGCCCTGGTGCGGGAGGGGTTTGCCGGGGTGGTCTGGGCCGAACCCTCCCCCAGGGGCCGGTTCCGGGGAAGGGTCCAGCCCCTTTACGGGGAAAGGACCCTACTGGAGCGGTTCGGCCCCCTCACGGCCACGGTGAGCGTGGAAAGCTTCAGCCAGGTGAACCCCTTGGCCATGGGAAGACTCCTGGAGGAAGCCCTGAACCTGGTTTCGGGCGGGAAGCGGGCCCTGGAGCTCTATGCGGGAAGCGGCCTCTTCTCCCTCCTCCTGGCCCCCCGCTTCCAGGAGGTGGTGGCGGTGGAGATCAGCAAGGAGGCGGTGCGCCGGGGCGAGGCGGACCGGAGGCGGCTTGGCATGGAAAACGTGCGCTTCCACCGGGGGGACGCCAAGGAGGCCAGGAATCTCGGGAACTTTGACCTGGTGGTCCTGGACCCGCCCCGCAGCGGCCTTTCCCCCGAGGTGAGGGCCTACCTTTTGGAGTCCAAGCCCAAGGAGATCCTCTACGTGGCCTGCGACCCGGCCACCTGGGCCCGGGACGTGGGGGAGCTGGTGGGGGGTGGCTACCGCCTGGCCTTTGCCCGGCCCTACGACTTCTTCCCCTTCACCCACCACGTGGAGGTCCTTTCCCTCCTGCAACTAGGGTAGGGGGAGGCCCTGGAAGAAGGGAGCGGGGTCCACGGGGATGCCGAAAAGGCGCACCTCGAGGTGCAGGTGCGGCCCGGTGGAAAGCCCGGTGCTCCCCAAAAGGCCCACCACCTGGCCCCCCCTCACCCTCTCCCCCACCCTCACCCTTCTCTCCGCAAGGTGCCAGTATCCCGTGCAAAGCCCCATCCCATGGCTCAGGACCACCGCCTCCCCCCGCACCCGTAGCCTCTCCGAAAGCACCACCACCCCCTCGGCCACCGCCCGCACCGGGGTACCCTCAGGGGCAGCGAAGTCCAGGCCCTCGTGGTAGGAGGTGAAAAGGGTGCCGTAGCGCCTACGGGTACCGAAGGCGCTGGTGATGCGCCCACCCTCCAGGGGCTTCAGGAAGCGGGAAAAGGTCAAGGGCCCCTCCCTCGGGCAGGCCCCCACCACCTTCTCCCGCTCCGCCTTCAGGCCGGGGTCCTGGAGCAGGCTCTCCAGGGAAGGGCTTAAGGCCAGGGTTTCCTGCCCGTAGCCTCCCCGGGCCACCTGGAGGGCAAGGAAGGTTTCCTCCCCCTCGAGGACCAGGCGTAAGGGATACTCCTTGGGCTCCACCAGGGCCCCCACCCCCAGAAGGGCCCACAGGCCCTTTCCCCGGGGCACCAGGGGGTAGCGCACCCCCAAGAACTCCGCATACCCCCAGGTATACCCCCCCACCCAAAGGGCAAAGGCCTGGCCCTGGACGGGGGGAACATAGACCAGGCTTCCCCTGGGCAGGGCCACCTCCACCCCGGGGCGCACCCGGAGCACCTGGCCCACCCGGAGGCGGTTGGGGTCCTTGAGCCCATTGATCCGGGCTAGCTCCTCCACCGTGGTGCCGTAACGGCGGGCGATGGCGTAAAGGGTCTCCCCGGGAGCCACGCTATGGGTCAGGGCCCAGAGGCTCTCCGCCCATGCCCCTAGCCCTCCCCAGGCCAGCACCAAGGCAAGCCACAGGTGCCGCACAAAGGGTATCCTAGGGCAAAAGGAGCCCCTATGGTGCTGATCCTAAACGGACCCAACCTGAACCTTCTGGGCCAGCGGGAGCCCGAGGTGTACGGGCGCACCACCCTCGAGGAACTGGAAGCCCTTTGCGAGGCCTGGGGAGCGGAGCTGGGCCTAGGAGTGGCCTTCCGCCAGAGCAACTACGAGGGCCAGCTGATAGAATGGGTGCAGCAAGCCCACCGGGAGGGGTTTTTGGCCCTCATCCTTAACCCCGGAGCCCTCACCCATTACTCCTACGCCCTCCTGGACGCCCTAAGGGCCCAGCCCCTTCCCGCGGTGGAGGTGCACCTCTCCAACCTCCACGCCCGCGAGCCCTTCCGCCAGCACTCGGTCACCGCGGGAGCCTGCCGGGGCATCATCTCCGGCTTTGGGGTGCTTTCCTATAAGCTGGCCCTGGTCTACCTGGCAGAGGTCCTCGAGGTGGGGGCCCCTTAAGGCCCCAGCGGGAAAAATGCTATACTTAAAGGAGGCGGAAACGCCCAAGGAGCGCTATGTCCCAGGTTCTGCCTGTAGAGATCACCGAGGAACTTAAACAGAGTTTCATCAACTACGCCATGTCCGTCATCGTGGACCGGGCTCTGCCCGACGTGCGGGACGGGCTCAAGCCGGTTCAGAGGCGGATCCTCTTCGGCGCCTACCAGGAGGGGGTCTTACCGGGTCGCAAGCACGTGAAAAGCGCCAAGATCGTGGGCGAGGTCATGGGTAAGTACCACCCCCACGGGGACGCGGCCATCTACGACGCCTTAGCCCGTCTGGCCCAGCCCTGGAACCTGCGCTATCCCTTGGTGGATGGCCAAGGAAACTTCGGCTCCCTAGACGGGGACCCCCCGGCGGCCCAGCGCTACACCGAGGCCAGGCTCTCCCCCCTGGGGGCGGAGATGCTTCTGGACATTGACAAGGAGACCGTGGACTTCCGCCCCAACTACGACGGCTCCCTCAAGGAGCCCGAGGTCCTCCCCTCCGCCATCCCCAACCTCCTGGTGAACGGGGCGAGCGGCATCGCCGTGGGGATGGCCACCAGCCTCCCCCCACACAACCTCTCCGAGGTGGTGGACGCCTTGGTGGCCATGATCGACAACCCCGGGATCACCCTCGAGGAGGTCATGCGCCACCTGCCCGGCCCCGACTTCCCCACCGGGGGAAAACTCTCCCGGAAAGGCATCCAGGAAGCCTACGCCACGGGGCGGGGAAGCCTGAAGGTGCGGGCCAAGGTACGCATCGAGGAAAAGGGCCAAAGGCCCATGCTGGTGGTCACGGAAATCCCCTACCAGGTCAACAAGGCGGGGCTCATCGCCCAGATCGCCGCCCTGGTCAAGGCCAAGAAGATCGAGGACATCGTGGCCCTGAGGGACGAGTCCGACCGCCAGGGCCTGCGCATCGCCATAGAACTCAAGCGGGGGGCAAGCCCCCAGGTGGTCCTGAACCAGCTCTACAAGCACACCGCCCTACAGACCTCCTTCACGGTGAACCTCCTGGCCATCGTGAACGGGGAACCCAAGGTCCTCCCCCTCCTCTCCCTCATGCGCCACTACCTGGACCACCGCAAGGAGGTGGTGCGCCGGCGGAGCCTCTTCGACCTCAAGAAGGCCGAGGAGCGGGCCCACGTCCTCGAGGGCCTCCTCATCGCCCTGGACCACATCGACGAGGTCATCGCCTTGATCCGGGCCTCCCAGGATGCGGGCGAGGCCCGAAAAGGGCTCATGGAGCGCTTCGGCCTCAGCGAAATCCAGGCCCAGGCCATCTTGGACATGCGCCTGCAACGCCTGGTGGCCCTGGAGCGGGAAAAGCTTTTGGAGGAGTACCGGGAACTCATGGAGGAGATCGCCCGGCTTAAGGCGATCCTCGAGGAGGAAGGGCGGCTTTGGGCCGAGGTCAAGAAGGACCTCCTCAGGGTCAAGGAGAGGTACGGGGATACCCGGCGCACGCTGATCACCGAGTTCGAGGAAAGCTTCAACCCCGAAGACCTCATAGAGGACGAGCCCATGGTCATCACCCTCACCGCCCAGGGCTTCCTAAAGCGCCTCCCCTTGGAGAGCTACCGGGCCCAGGGGCGGGGGGGGAAGGGACTCATCGCCGGCAAGGCCAAGGAGGACGACGAGGCCATCCAGGTCTTCGTGGCCCAGGCCCATGAGGACCTCCTCCTCTTCAGCAACCGGGGCCGGGTCTACCGCCTGAAGGTCTACGAGCTACCGGAGATGGGCCGCCAGGCCCGGGGGGTGCACGTGAAGGCCCTCCTGCCCCTGGCCGAGGAGGAGGTGGTGGCCGCTTTGCTTTCCGTAAGGGGTCTGGACGGGGAGGGCTACCTGGTCTTCGCCACGGAACGGGGCCTGGTGAAGCGCACCCCCTTGAGGGAGTACCAGAACCTGGGGGCGGCGGGGCTCATCGCCATCCGCCTCCTGGAAGGGGACCGGCTCATCGGGGTAGCCCTTTCCGACCCCGAGGACGAGGCCATTTTGGCCACGGAGGAGGGGCAGGCCATCCGCTTCGCCCTACAGGAGGTGAGGGCCACGGGCCGGGACAGCCAGGGGGTGACGGGGATCCGCTTCAAAAAGCCGGGGGACCGGGTGGTCTCCCTGGTAACGGTGAAGCCTGGGGAGATGGTGGACCTCCTGGCGGTGAGCACCCGGGGCTACGGCAAGCGCACTCCCCTCGCCGAGTACCCCCTGCAGGGCCGGGGAGGTATGGGGGTGATCACCTACAGGGTTTCCGCCAAGGTGGGCCGCTTGGCCGCCCTCCTCAAGGTGCGGGGCATGGAGGACCTCCTGGTCCTTTCCAAGAAGGGCCTGGCCATCCGCACCCCCGTGGCCGACATCCGCCAGTACTCCCGGGACACCGCTGGGGTCAAGGTGATGAACCTACCCGAGGACGACGAGGTGGTGAGCGCCTTCGCCGTGGAGGAGGAGCAGTGATGGAGGAGGTGGTCCTGATCACCGCTCCCAGCGAGGAGGTGGGCCGCACCCTGGCCCGCACCCTGGTGGAGGAGGGTCTGGCCGCCTGCGTGAACCTGGTGCCGGGCCTCACCTCCGTCTACCGCTGGCAGGGGGAGGTGGTGGAGGACCGGGAGGTCCTCCTCATCGTCAAGACCACCACCTTCGCCTTCCCCCGCCTCAAGGAACGGGTTCTCTCCCTCCACCCCTACACCGTCCCCGAGATCGTGGCCCTGCCCATCGCCGAGGGGCATGGGCCCTACCTGCAGTGGCTCAGGGAGAACACGCGGTGACCCCTGACATGCTGGACTTCCTCCGAGCCTTGGTGTACGTGGTCCACCCCGAGGATTTCAAAACCCTAAAGAGGGACTTTGGACGCCCTTTAGATCTGCGCGATCTGGAGGGGCTATGAGAAAAATCCGGCCCATCGCCCGCAGGTTTTCCCTGGAAACCCCCAGGGACGACCGGGAGGAGTGGCAGAGCCTTCCCCTGGAGGAGCGGCTTGAGGCCGTGTGGGAGATGGCCCTCCTCTGGGCGGAGCTGGAGAGGGAGAAGGCCAGACGGGAGGGAAGGGAAGCCGAGATCGCCACGGACCGGCTCCTCCCCGTGGCGAGGAGGCGTCCCTTGCAGAAACCCTGACCGGGGGCGATTTTTGTAACCTAAAGGTTTACAAAACCGCGAGGGCGTGCTAGCCTAGGGGCAAGGAGGCAGCCATGACCCAGGCCCGCGAAACCGTAACCTTCAAGCCCGGCGAGGTCATCCTGTACCCGGGGGCGCCGGGGCCCCGGGACCGGGTCTTTCGGGTGCTCCAGGGGCTCGTGCGCCTCGAGGCGGTGGACGAGGAGGGCAACGCCCTCACCCTGCGCCTGGTCCGCCCCGGGGGGTACTTTGGGGAGGAGGCCTTGGCGGGTATGGAGCGAAGCTACTTCGCCGAGGCAGTGACCGAGGTGGTGGCAGAACCCCTCCCCAAGGAGCCCCATCCCGAGGAGATCCGCCAGGTGCTCCAGGGCCTGGCCCAGGCCCTTTCCGAGTCCTACCGGCGCATTGAGCGCCTGGCCACCCAGCGCCTGAAAAACCGCATGGCCGCAAGCCTCCTGGAGCTGGCCCAGACCCCCTTGGCCCACGAGGAGCCCGAGGGCTTGGTCCTCCGCGCCACCCACGACGAGCTGGCGGCAGCGGTGGGGAGCGTGCGGGAAACCGTGACCAAGGTGATCGGGGAGCTTACCCGGGAAGGCTACATCCGCTCCGGCTACGGCAAGATCATCCTGAAGGACATCAAGGGCCTCAAGGAGCTGGCGCAAAGCCGGGGAGACGGGCGCTAGCCATGCCACCCCAACCGGGCCAAGCCCGGTTGGGGCCCCCGGCCTCGTCCTGGGGAGGCCCAGGCGGTCCCCCCTTCCCGTAAACTAAGGTTCATGCGCCTGCGCCAGAGGTTTCTCACCGGGCTCGTCACCCTTCTTCCCCTTCTGGTCACCCTCTACTTCCTGGCCTGGGTCTACACCTACTCCGGGGGCTACATCCAAGGCTTCCTGCGCCTTTTGGACCTCGAGGTACCCCGGACCTACCAACCCTTGCTACCCTTCGTGGGCCTCTTCCTGGCGGGGGTGCTCATCTACCTGGTGGGCACCGTGGCGGAGAACTACCTGGGGCGAAGGCTCATCGTCTCCCTGGAGCGCTCCCTCCTCCTTTTCCCCATCGTGCGGGACATCTACAAGGCGGTGCAGCAGATCACCCACACCCTCTTCGGCCACCAGGAGGTGAAGTTCAGCCGGGCAGCGGTCATCGAGTACCCCAGGAGAGGGCTTTACGTCCTCTGCTTCGTGGTGCAACCGGTGGATGGCCGCCTTCCCCCCTTGCCGGAAGGGTACACCGCCGTCTTGGTGCCCACGAGCCCTGTGCCCGCCAGCGGCATGGTGATCCTGGTACCCACGGAGGAGGTCATCCCCCTGGAGATCAGCGTGGAGGACGCCCTCAAGTACGTGGTTTCCGCGGGCTTCCTCCTCCCGGAAAAACCTTCAGGCTCCTTAACCTCCCTCCCACGAAGGGCCGGGCCTCCGGCGTAGAATGGAAGGCGATGCGTCCCCTGGCCCCCCTTCTCCTCTTCCTGGGGCTGGTGTCGGCCGCCCTCCCTCCCCTCCTGGGGCCTGGACTCCCCCCAGGCACAGAGCTGAGGCTTTTCTCCCAGGACCTGCGCATCCTGCACGGGGCTTGGCGGGTGGAGGGCAAAAGGCTGATCCCCCTTTCCGCCCCCGTGCCCCCCAGGGTGGGCCAGGAGGTGCAACTCCTTCTGGTGCTCCCAGGGGAGAAGCCCCGCACCTTCCCCGGGGTGGCCGACCGCGGAGATGTGCTCCTCCTGCAGGACAAGGAGCGGGTGAGCCTCCTAAGGCTCCTCAAGGAGGTCTATGGCCTCGCCCCTCCGGAAAGGCTCTGGCCATGAAGCGCATCCTGCTCATCGAGGACGATGCGGAGGTGGCCCGTCTGGTGGAGCTGGAGCTCAAGGAGGCGGGCTTCGCCGTGGAATGGGCCAAAAGCGGCATGGAAGGCCTGGTGAAGCACCGCGAACGGAAGCCTGACCTGGTGGTCCTGGATCTTGGCCTTCCGGACCTGGACGGGGCCGAGGTGGCCCGGCGGATCCGGGCCACCGACGATACCCCCATCCTGGTCCTCACCGCCCAGGACGCCGTGGAGCGCAAGGTGGGCCTTCTTTCCGACGGGGCCGACGACTACCTGGTGAAGCCCTTCCACCCCGCCGAACTCCTGGCCCGGATCCAGGTGCAGCTGAGGCATAAGGAGGGGAGCGAGGTCCTGAGCGTGGGGCGCCTGGAGCTCTACCCCAAGAGGCGGCAGGTCTTCTTCGGGGAGAAGGAGGTACGGCTTTCCCCCAAGGAGTTTGAGCTCCTTTTCCTGCTCATGAGCCGTCCCGGACGGGTGTTTCCCCGGCAGGAGATCGAGGAAAAGGTCTGGGGCAAACCCTTGGGCCGGGATTCCAACGTCCTGGACGTCCACGTGGCCAACCTCCGGGCAAAGCTAAGGGAAGCCGGGGCCTACGGTTACCTGCGCACGGTGCGGGGCCTAGGGTATGCGGTCCGCCCGGGAAGAGGCGAGGAGGTAACCGAGAACACCTAACCTGGCCCCATGTCCTTCCGGCTTCGGCTTTTCCTCTCCTTCAGCCTTCTCTGGCTCCTCTTTTTGGTGGGGGCCCTGTACCTGGCGGGGCAGGGGGTGGACCGGGCCCTTAGAGGCCACCTCGAGGCCACCCTCCTAGAGGATGCCAAACGGGCGGCGGAGGCCTACCGCAAGGGGCAGACGGGAACCCTCCTCACCACCGGGGGCGTTTACCTGCACCTCTATGCGGAGGATGGGGAGGCCCTGGTCCTGACCCAGGAGGCCCACCGCCTCCCCCCGGAGGCCCTAAAGGGGGTGGGAGAGGTCCCCAAGGTCCTCTGGGAGGGGGGTTTCGCCGCCGCTTTGGTGCGCACCCCCTTGGGCCTTCTCGCCCTCACCCAGGACACCGCCCCCATAGACCTGGCGCAAAGGGCCTTGAGGCGAGCCCTCCTCGAGGCCTTCTTCCTCCTTTTCCCCTTGGGCACGGCCTTGGTCTACCTCACCGCCCGCCTCACCGCCAGGCCCCTGGAGGAGGCCGCCAAAGAGATCGCCCGGCGTAACCCCGAGCGCCTGGACCCCGTTCCCCTAAACCTCCCCAAGGACGAGTTCGGCCGCATGGTGGAGGCGGTGAACGGCCTCCTCTTCGCCCTAAAGGAGGCCAAGGAAAAGGAGCGGGCCTTTCTGGCCGAGGCCAGCCACGAGCTCAGGACCCCCCTCACCGTGCTCCTCGGCCACCTGGACCGCCTAAGGAGGACTCCCCAGGACCTCGAGGCCCTCCGCACCATGGCGGCCACCGCGGAGAGGATGCGCCGGCTGGTGGAGGACCTCCTCTCCCTGGCCCGGGGGGAGGCGGAACGCACCTTGAACCCCCACATCGTGGACCTCAAGGCCATAGCGGAGGAGGCCGCCCGGGAGTACGGGGTGGCCTTCCAGGGGGAGGCCCTGGAGGTCCTGGGGGATCCGGACCGGCTCTTGCAAATGCTCAGGAACCTGATCGCCAACGGGGTCCGGGCCGCAGGGAGGGAAGGGGTCTGGGTGCGCCTCAAGCGGGAAGGGGGAAACGCCCTTTTGGAGGTGGAGGACCATGGCCCAGGAATCCCGGAAGACCTCCTCCCCCGCCTCTTTGAGCGCTTCGCCCGGGGCCCCGGGGGAGGCACAGGCCTGGGCCTGGCCATCGCCCAGGCCATCGCCAAGGCCCACGGGGGGGAGATCACCGTGGAAAGCCAACCCGGCCTGACCCTCTTCCGGGTGCGCCTGCCCCTCCTCGAGGAGGAGGCCTAGGGCCAGGCGCAAGGGACCCAAGGCCTCAAGGACCGGGTACCCGGTGGAAGGCGTTGAGGAAGAGGGGAAGGGCCTGGGCCCGGGCCTCCTGTTCCCTCGGGGCCTCCTCAAAGGCCAGGGGGTCCATGAGGAGGTGGGGGAGCCTGAGCCAGCCCAGGTAGTACTCCCCCGCCTGCCCCGGGTAGGCAAGGCGGGCCTGCTCCTCGGGGAAAAGCAGGGCCTCGAAGGCCAGGGGGGAGGCCCAAAAGGGGGCATGGGCGGTGCGCTTCAGGAACTCCTTGAGCTTTAGGGGGTTGCTGAAGAAACCATACCGCAGGCGCTCATCCAAGCTCTCTAGGCGGCTAAGCCATCCCCTTTTGGCGAGCTCCATGCGCTTAAGGCGAAGCCGGGCATACTGGGCCAGGGAAAGCACCTCCCGGGAAAGCCCCAGGGCTAGGAGGATCCTCGAGGCCACCACGTAGTCCTGGTACTCCCGGTAGGGGTCCACACGTCCAGGATGCCACGGGGAAAGGGGATAGGATGGTGGTATGGATCGCAAGGGTTGGGTCATGCGGGCGGTGGAAGCCCTGCGCTTTGCCACCTTCAAGGAGATCCAGCGCTACCTGGACGAGGAGGGGGAGGCCTTCTCCAAAAAGGAGCTAGAGGACACCCTAAGGGCCCTGGTGGCGGAGGGAAGGCTGGAGGAAAAGGAAGGCACCTACCGCCTGGCCCGCAGAAAGGGAGGCGGGGAGGCCTTTGAGAAACTCTTTGGAGACTAGCCCGAGACGGCCTTAGCGGGAGTAGTTGGGGGCCTCCTTGATGACCACCACGTCGTGGGGATGGCTTTCGATGAGGCCCGCCATGGTCATGCGCACGAAGCGGGCTTTTTGCCGGAAGGTTTCGATATCCGGGGCCCCCACGTAGCCCATGGCGCTCCTCAGGCCTCCCACGATCTGGTAGAGGACATCGGCCACGGGGCCCTTATAGGGCACCATCCCCTCGATCCCCTCGGGCACCAGCTTCTTGGCCTCGGTCTCCCCTCCCCTACCCGGCTCCTGGAAGTAGCGGTCGGCGGAGCCCTGCCTCATGGCTCCCAAGGAACCCATCCCCCGGTAGAGCTTGTAGCGGCGCCCGTCCTTCAGCACCTCCTCCCCCGGGGCCTCGTCCGTGCCCGCCAGCATGCTTCCCAGCATCACCGAATGGGCCCCCGCCGCCAGGGCCTTGGCCACATCCCCCGTGTACTTGATGCCCCCATCGGCGATGATGGGCACGTCCAGGTCCTTTACCCCCGCCACCGCCTCGAGGATGGCGGAGATCTGCGGCACCCCTACCCCGGTCACCACCCGGGTGGTGCAGATGGAGCCGGGGCCGATACCCACCTTCACCGCATCCGCCCCCCGCTCCGCCAGGGCCCTTGCCCCCTCCCGGGTGGCCACGTTGCCGGCGATGACCTCCACCTTGTCCCCGAAGGTTTCCTTCAGGTAGGTGAGGGCCTCGAGGATCCCCTTGGAGTGCCCGTGGGCCGAGTCCAGGACCAATACGTCCACCCCCGCCTCCACCAAGGCCGCCGCCCTCTCGGGAAGGTCGCGGCTCGCCCCCACCGCCGCCCCCACCAGTAGCCGGCCCAGAGGATCCTTGGCGGCGTTGGGGTACTGCTTGCGCTTCACGATGTCCTTAAGGGTGAGAAGCCCCCTGAGCCTACCCGCCTCGTCCACCAGGGGGAGCTTCTCCACCTTGTGCCGGCGCAGAATCTCCTCTGCCTCCTCCAGGGTGGTGCCGGGAGGAGCGGTGATGAGGCGGTCTATAGGGGTCATGACCTCGGTGACGGGCCGCTTCAGGTTGCGCTCAAAGCGCAGGTCGCGGTTGGTCACCAGGCCCAAAAGCTTCCCGTAAAGGTCCACCACGGGAAGCCCGCCGATGCGGTACTCCCGCATGAGGCGTTCGGCGTCCTCGAGGGTGGCGGTGGGAGGCAGGGTAACGGGATCCTGGATCATCCCCGCCTCCGAGCGCTTCACCTTGCGCACCATGCCCGCCTGAGCCTCGATGCCCAGGTTCTTGTGGATCACCCCAAGCCCCCCCTCCCGGGCCATGGCGATGGCCATATCCGCCTCGGTGACCGTGTCCATGGCCGCGGAGAGGATGGGGATGTTGAGGTGAAGCTTCTTGGTGAGCCGCGTCCTCACCGAAACCTCCCGGGGTAGCACTTCCGAGTACCCGGGGAGGAGGAGAACGTCGTCAAAGGTGAGGCCTTCGTAGAGGATCTTCCCCTCGTACATGTTCTTCAGGCTATACGCCCCCCTTACCTCCCGTCTAGGGGCAAGGCCTCCAACTCCTCCTACGCGAAAGCCACATTCCCGTTGGGGTGCACCCTATCCGGATACCCGTATAATCAGCGCATGGAGCGCCACGAAGCCCCACGGGTGAGCCAGCTCCCAGCAGAAGACCTCGAACGCGTCATGCTGCTTTGCCCTTGGGGTAAACACATTTGCCAAGCAAGAGGATCTTCTCCGCCCTACCCGAAGCCACCCGCATGCGCATAGCTTTAGGTCTTCTGGAAAGAGAGGAAAGCGTAGGTCGCCTAGCCCAACCCTTGCGGCTTCCCCAAAGTACCACCTCGGGGCACCTGGCCGTTTTGCGGGGAGCGGGGGTCATGGCCGCCCGCCGCCAGGGCACCCAGGTGTTCTATCGCCTTCAAAGCCCTGTTGGGGATCTCCTCCTCCAGGCCCTCGCCCACGCCGAGCACCAGCGCCTAGGCCTCCCAGACCACGAAGCCCAGCCATGAGAACCCTTCCCCACCTTCTCCAAAGCCTGCGTAACCCATTCTTTGCCCGTCTGTACGCTGCCCAGACCACCAGCCTCCTGGGCGACGCCTTCACCTGGGTCGGCCTGGCCCTACTGGCCTTTGAGGTAGGCGGGGCAAAGTCCGCAAGTATCCTGGCCGGGGCCCTGACCCTCCGGGTCACAGCCTTTGTCCTCCTCTCCCCATGGGCTGGAATCCTGGCAGACCGGGTAGACCGGAGGAAGCTGATGGCGGGTGCAGACCTGGGCCGGATGGGGGTGGTGGGGCTTATGCCCTGGGTAAACGAGGTCTGGCAAATCTACGCCCTGATGTTCCTCCTGAACGCTCTCACCGCCTTCTTCACCCCCGCGTACCAAGCAGCGCTTCCCCAGGTGATGAAACAGAAGGACTATGCCCAAGCCATCGCCCTATCTGGAGCTACCTATGAGGTCCTGGGGGTGCTAGGCCCCGGGATAGCCGGGGCACTGGCGGGCCTTCTGGGAGCACGGAACCTTTTCCTGCTAAACGGGATAACCTTTATGCTCTCCGCCCTCCTCATCCTTACCCTGCCGATAAGCCTACGGGTGGAGCGAAAAAAAATCCACGCCAACCCCATAGGGGATGTTCAAGAGGGAACCCTTTGGCTATGGCGGGACGGCCCCATGCGCTATGCCCTGCTCCTCGAGCTTTCGGCTGCGGTGTCTGGGGCACTGGTGTTGGTAGGCACCGTGGGTTTGGTACGGGGGCAACTAGGGCTAGGCGAGTTGGAATACGGATGGACCATGGCTGCCTTTGGCATAGGGGCCACCTTGGCCGCTTTGGCCATGGGCGTTTGGGAAAGCCGTATTCCCCGTACCACCTTTGTCTTTCTGGGCGCCTTGGTTTCCAGCCTAGCGGTCCTCCCTGCCGACCGGGCCTCCCTGAACCTGCTCCTTTTCCTCTGGGCCTTGGCTGGCGCAGGCCAAAACTGGGTCAACCTGCCCACACAAGCCCTGATCGCTGACCGCACCCCCGAGGTCCTCCAAGGGCGGGTTTACGGCGCCCATTTCGCTTGGAGCCATCTCTGGTGGGTTATGGCCTACCCCTTTGCGGGGTGGCTGGGCACCCACTTCCCCAGGGAATCCTTCCTCTACGGCGGTCTCGTGGCCCTTGGCCTTCTTTTGGGGACAAGGGTCCTCTTTAAGCCTTGGCAAAGGACAAGGTGAAGGGCGGGGCTACATAACCTAACAGGCCATGAATCCCAGCTCTTACGCCCTCGCTCCCCTTTGGGAAGGGCCTCAACAAAAACCCCCGGGGAATCTTCCCGGGGGACCTCCCATGGTGGGCGATGGTGGACTTGAACCACCGACCTTACGCTTATCAGCCCGCAAGGGGGGGAAGGTTAGGAACGGGATTTGTGGCGGGAACGGGGTTTTTGCTTGCCGTTGGTGCCTGCTGGTGCCTGTTGGTTCCGGCTGTTTAGGTGTAGCAAGGTGTCAAGTGGGAGGGCCCCGGCGCGGTGGTCTTCCTCCATGAGCTGCTGGTAGACCTTGACGGTGAAGGTGGGATCAGCGTGGCGTAACCTTGCCGCCACCACTTTGGGGGGGAGGCCGGCCCGGAGGGCGAGGGAGGTGTAGGTGTGCCGGAGGCCGTGGGGGGTGATGCGGGAGACCCCGGCCTTCTCCTGCAGGGCGTAGAAGGCCCGCTTGAAGTTGTTGTATTCCAGGGGGGTGCCCCGGGCGGAAGGAAACATCAGCCCGTGGTCCTGCCAGTCCGGGGTGGAAGCCTTCTCCTCCTCCAGGCGCTCCCGCCACCAGGCGAGGAGGGCTTGGGTGTCCGGGTCCAGGTAGATGGGGGCCTGGGACCCCGGGGTCTTGGCCGGGCCCAGGGTGCCGTCCCGGCGCAGGGTGTGCCGGACGTGGAGCACGTCCCCTTCCCAGTCCTCCCACCGGAGGGCCAGGGCTTCCCCGGGCCGGAGGCCGGTGGCGAGCATCAGGGCAAAGAGAGGGTAAAGGCGGTGCCCCTTGGAGGCTTCTAGGAAGCGGGCCACCTCCTCGGGCTTCCAGGCCCTGGCCGGCCGGACCGCCCCGCCCCGTGGGGGGTCCACGGCGTCCATGGGGTTCTGGTCTAGGAGGTCGGCCCGCACGGCGTCCCGGAGGGCGGCCCGCAGAAATTGGTAGATGTGGCGGCGGTGGGAGGGGGAGAAGCCGGCGAGTTCGGCGAAGAAGGCGCGGAAGGTGAGGGGGCTAAGGCGGGAGAGGGGCAGGTGGGCGATGGGCTCCACGTGCTTCAGATACACGTGGTAGTTGCGAAGAGTGGTGGGCCGGAGGTCCCGGGTGGCGGCCCTTTGCTCCACCCAGGAGGCCAGGTAGTCCCCAAGGCGCAGGCCGGAAGGGTCCGGCACCCAGCCCACCCCGGCCTTGGGGAGGAGGCGGGCCAGCTTTTCCGCCACTTCCCTCCGGGTGCGGCCGTAGACCCACCGCTTGCGCTGGCGGCCGTCCGGGGTGTACCCGAGGGTCACGAAGCCGGCCCAGCGGCCGTCCTTGCGCTGGAAGATGGAGCCTTCTCCCCTACCCCGCTTGCGCTTCATGGGCGGCTTTTGGGCTCAAAGAAACTTCTCAGGCGGTCGTGGATGTCCCTGAGCCGTTGCAGTTGGTGCGGATCAGGGCGCACGCAGTAATACCGGGCGTCTTCGCTAGCCCAACGAAGTTCCTTGAACTGCGACCGGATGGTCCGTTGAACCTTGGCCTGGTCTAGAAGCTGGTCAGCGCGCTCGTGGCTTTCTATGGAGGGCACCTTAAGCGCCTTCTTCAGGTACGCCCTCACCCAGTGGGCTACGGCGTAGAAGCGTACGGTGACTTCCCAGTCGGGCGGAAGGGAAGCTCCATTCAGCAGGCCCTCGTTGTGCAGGGCCTGCTGGCGGTGCTGGGCCACGTCGGGTTCGGGGGGTCTTTGACGCATTGACGCTAGCCGAAGTAGCCCGGCGGGACGAAGTAGAGGAAGAAGGGCACCCCCAGGCGGTCGCTGAGTTTCAGGACCTCCATGCCGATCTCTTCGGTGAGGTCCAGGTCCTTGTAGATCTCCAGGGGGACTTCCATGTAGATGGCGTAATCCTCCCCCTCCACGCTCTTGCGCACGCCCAGGATTTTGCCCTGGCCGCCAAGCCGCTCCTGGTTGAGGCGTTCGGCCAGCCTCACCCCTTCTTCCAGGGCGGCTTCGGGGCTCTTCGGCCAGGTGACCATGCTTGAAGGATACCGCACCCCTATCCTGCTTTTGGTGAGGGCGGTCGTATAGACGCGCGGCGACTCGTAGAAAGTCTCCCCGGTGAAGGAACGGAGGACTAGGGTCTCGCGGTGGAGGCTGTGGCGCTCAACTTTCATCCTTCACCTCCCCTTCGGCAAAGCGCATGAGGGCTTCTGCCAGAAACCGGGCCTGCGTCTTGGTGAGGGCGAAGGAGCCCATGCCCACCTCGGAGACCAGGCCCGTGGTGGTATCAGTAGGAATGCCCGAGAAGAAGGTGATGACGGCGATCTGATGCTCGTAGACGTTGATGGTCAGGCTGGTGACAAAGATGGGGGCCACGCGGTAAAGGTCCGCCTGGCGCTGAATCTGGGCTTGGGGCTGTTGGGTCTCTTGGGGTTCGGGCATGGGGGCCTCCTTATCAAAAACGAATGCGGTATGCGCGGGTGCAATGCTCCACCCCGCATACTCGTACCCAGAGGGTAACTGTGAGGGATCCGCCAGGATCAGCCCTTTTGCGCTGGGCGTTAAGTAGAGGGACGAAAAGGACGGAGGCCGCTACGTCCCGAATAGAGGTGGGTAAACCGGTATAAACCGCATCGGAAGCGGCTTCTACGTAGCTTGCCGCCTTTGACCAGTCAAACCACCTTTGAAGTATTGGTAAGAGGGCTTCTTTGTAAGGTTTAAGCACCCGGAAGACCTCAAAGCGGCGTTCTCCATAAACCAAGGGAGCACTTGCCTTTATTGGGCCGTCCACGCCACTTTCGGAATGCCAATCGGGTTCAGACCCCACCATGTAGCTATAGGAAACATAGGCTTCAAACTGAACTTCCCTCGCGTCCACGGCCCCGGGAGGTGGGCTCACCATTAGAACGCAGGTGTTGACCCCTTGAGACACCCGCGGTTCCTTTTGCTCATTGACGCAAGCCCATTTCAGGAGCGGGTATCCCATGTAAGCCTGCTCTAGGGAGTCTTGCGCTAACCCTAAGGAGGAAAGGGTAAAAGCAATAAGGAAGAAAAAGGTCCTGATGCTCATTTGACCTCCCGGATGCTGATCTTCCGGTAGACCTCCCCAATCACGCGCACTTCCTCGGGTTCCAAAAGCGGGCCTTTCGGGTTGTCCGAAATCAAAATCCAGCGGTTGCCAAGCTTGCGGGCCCGCTTGATGGTGATGCCGTCCCCGATGATCTCCACGGCGTAGACCCGGCCTTCCCGGAGGTCCTTGAGGTTCTGGTCCACCAGCACCAAGTCCCCGTCCCGGAGGCCGTCTTCCTCCCCGGTGTCCATGGAGTCCCCTTCCACCTGGATGAGCACGGAGCCCGGGCGTACCAGGGGGCGGGGGACGGGCATGCTCCCGGACTCGGGCCAAGGCCGCCCCGCCACGCCGGAGCCCACCACGGGCACCCAGACTACATCCTCCCGAGGCTCCCCCGAGGGGCGGTAGACCAGGGGCACGTCCAGGCCCGTGGCTTCGGCGAACTCCTCCGGGGTCCAGCGGAGGGCGCGAAGCAAAGCAAATAGGCGTTCCGCTTGAAGCTTGGTGGGCAAACTGGAGCCTGTTTCTAAGGCGGAAATCATGGTTTGGGAGACTAGAGGCTCCGGTCCATCCAAAGCAGTCAGTTCTGCTAGACGCTCTTGGGTCAAGCCTAGTTCTTCGCGCCTTCTGCGCAAAGCTTCGGCCCATGGCGGCCTAGACTTAACCCTCACGGCCACGCCTCCAATGTATTGGAGAAGCATGCCCTCACTTTACTAGGCGCATCGTTATCAATGCTTGACTAATCATTAATGTGCTGGTAAGGTGTGGGTATGCAGGTCTACAGGGTAGACGAGGTAGCCCGCATGTTTAAGGTCAGCCGCATCACCGTGCTGAGATGGATAAAGAACGGCAGGTTGCGAGCCCGCAAACTAGGCAAGGGTTACAGGATTACGGAGCAAGACCTGGACCTTTTTTTGAACGCAGATACCAATGGATTGGTAAAAGGGGGTAGCCGTGATTGAGCTGGCGGCCCCCTACTTCCTCCTCGCCCTCGCCCTCTACGCCCTGCTGGGCGTCTACGTGCGGGCCCGGTACGGCCAGCCCGGGCCCGCCCTGGCCGCCGCTATGGCCTTCCTGGCGGGGCTCATGGCGGCGGTGCTGGTGGTGCTGGCAGTGGGAGGTACGCGGTGAAGGTTCCGAAGTGGCTTTGGAGCTGGGGCTTGGACCTTTTAGGGGGCCTGTTGGCCGGGCTCATCCTGGGCCTGGCCCTTTTGATGGCCCCCGTGCCCGGGAGGTGAACATGCCGAAGCTCATGACGGTTGACGAGGCGGCGAAGTACCTGGGCATCCCGGTTCACCACATCTACCAGGCGGTGCGGGCAAAGCCGGGAAACCCGTTCCACCTGCGGCACGTGCGACTGGGCAAGCGCTTTTACTTCCAGGCGGAGTGGCTGGACGAGTGGACCGAGCGGGTGGCTTCCGAGCCCCCCGCTTCCGTTTTGCGGCTGGAGAGGAGGGCGGAATGACGCTGAGCGAGCAGATCCGGCGGTTGGAGCGGGGCCTGCGGTTGGCCCTTTGGCGCATGGGCGTGGAGCCCGAGGCCACGCGGGCCCGGGAGGCCTGGGAAAGGGCCAGGTGGGCGGCGGCGTTTGAGAAGAGCACCCCCCAAGGGCGGGCCTACATGGACGCCCTGCGCCTGGTGAACGAGCTGGAACTGTACGAGGCCCTGGCCGGGGTGGAGCACGTGCGGGTGCGCCCCGCCCCGGCGGATCGCCCGGGCGAAGCGGCCTTGGCCCGCCTCGAGGCCCTGGGGTACGACGTGCACGTGGAGGACATCTGGGGCCCTCGGGACGGGGAGCGCTGGTGGTGGGCCCGGGCCCGCTACGAGGGGCGGGAGGTGGCCCAGGCCATCGGGGCTACCCGGGAGGAGGCTCTGGAGTGCCTGATGGGGGAGTTGGGACTATGAAGCGGCTGAAGCTTGAGGACCTGCGGCGGAGCCACTTTGACGACCTGCGGGTGGACCGGCTGGAGGGTTCTTTGCGGTGGGAAGCCTCTGGCCGCCACCGCTATTACCAGACCCTTCGGGCGGCCACGGGCCGCACGGAGCGGGAGGCCCTGGAGAACCTCCTTGGGCTTCCCACGGATAAGTCGGATTTTAGCCCTGCGGGGAGGTAGCCATGCCAAAGAAAAGGAAGGAACAAAGGGAAGTAAAGCCTATTGCCCTTAAACCCGAGGAGTTTGCCCAGGCGATGGGGGTTGCCCCGCTTACCGTTTACAACTGGATCCGCGCGGGCCTCATTCCCCATGTTCGCATTAATAAGCGCATTTATATCCACTACAACGCTGTGGAGGAGCTTCTGAACGGGAGGTCGTCATGAACGTGAACCTCCCCCCGGAGATGCCGGAGGACATCCGCCGGCAGATAGAAGACCTCGCCCAAAAGAACCCCTGCATGGCCCAGGGGCTCCTGCGCCTTTGGGAAGCGAAGCGGAAGCGGGAGGCGGGCGTTTCTTGGAACGGGACCCCTGCTAAAACGCCCAAGGAGGCCCCCGAGGAGGAGCCCCCTTCCTCGGGGACCCTGGACCGGGCCGGCCTCGAGCCTGCCCCCCCTCAGCGCCCCACCCTGGCCAATACCGACTGGCGGGAGGTGCGCCGCTTTAAGTGGCAGGACCTCCTGGCCAAGGCAGAGCGCACCATAGAGGCCCACGGCTACAAGGAGGTGCTGGGCCCCCTCTTTTGCCTGGTGCGCCTCCTGGTAGGCTACGCCATCCGGGAGGGGGCCCGCCACGACCCCTCCCGGGAGGCCCACGTCTTCCTCCCCCAGTGGGAGGTGGCCCAGGCCCTGGAGGTCTCCGAGCGCACGGTGGAGCGGTGGCTGAACGACCCCCGCTATGAGCGGTACCGCCGCTACGCCCGCCACTGGATCGCCTGGGAGACCTGGATGACCTCAGGGCGGGCCCTGGAGCGGGAGGGGGCGGTGAAGGGGGGCACCGTGTGGCGGGTCAGGGTGCGCCCCGTCTACCGGGCCATCAAGGTCCTGGCCCCCTACCTCCGCCTCCCCTGGCGAGACTTGGAGGAGGACCGGCGGGAGGGCCGGACGGCCCGAGTGTTGAGTGGCACCGCTATGTACACGTCAAAACCTCCATAGGGCATAACCCCAAGGGACTTCCGCGCCTTCCT
>NZ_JAKTNU010000008.1 GCF_022760955.1 Thermus neutrinimicus | reverse complement strand
ATTGAGGGCTCACATGCAGGAGGGAAGCATAGTGTACAAACTTAGGGGCGCAAGCTCCAAACCCGAGAAAAGCCAAAGGAGGTCCTCCACCATCCGCTCCAAGAGGCGGGCCCCAAGAATCTGGTCCCTCAACGTTTGCCGCACCCGCCTTTCCACCTCCAGCTCGCTCTCGGCCACGGTTAAGAAGGCAGCTGGCACCAGCACCTCGGTTTTGTATAGGTCCGCCACGTCGTACACAAAGGACAGCAACTTACCCGTGTGGATGAAGCCCAGGGCCGGGCTAAACCCGCTGGATACGATGGCCGCGTGGGCCAGGCCATAAAGGTAGGCAGCCCCTGCGGAAAGGGCACGGTTCACCGGGTCAGAGGCGCCCCAGTTCCTGCGGTCATAGGACCGCCCGTACCAAGGCACCCCCGTTTCCCGGCTCCAACGGGCATAGGCCGCCCTCACCCGTACGCCTTCAAGCCCCCGGACCTGTTCCAAAGTAAGGTTGGGTGGCAAGGGCTCTTGGAAGCGTTTTTGATATAACCGGAACACCACCTCTAGGTGAAGTTTGGGGTCGGCCCAAGCCTTGGCTTGCCGCTGAAGCCTAAGGGAACTCCTGGTATCCCCCAGCCCTTGGGCATAAAACCTGGCAAAACCTTCCCCCACCCAAGCCACCGTGCACCCGTTTCCCGCCAGGGCTCGGATGGCGGCATGGGTGATGCGGGTTCCCGGCCCCAAGAAGAGGACGCCCAAGGACGCCACCGGCACCAGGGTCAGGCCGTGTTGGTCATAGACCCCGATGCCCTGGGCTTCCTGCTCGATGAAAGCGTGCTCCACGTAGAGGTAGGAAAGACCATCCCGGAACTTGGGAAGCTCCTTCAGGTTGCGGGCATTGGGCACCGGGGGCATGACCAGCTTTGGATTATGGGTGAAGGGAGAGTAGGCCTAGTCCTAGGGCCTTTCCTGGACCAATCCCCCTCTTAAGGGACTCTAAGGCCTTTTGCGGGTCCAGCACCTCGAGGGTCCCCTCAAAGAGAACCGCCTGGACCTGAAGAAGATGGCCCCGTTTTCTCACCTCTAGGAAGGTATCCTGTCGGATCACCGCCAGAGGTTGGCCCCTCTCAGAGGGCAACCGGAACCCCCCCTCTTCCAGCTTGCGGGCTAGCCAGGCCAGCTTCTCCTCCCGGGTCTTTAGGGCCACCCTGTCCCCCTTCTCCCGGGAGCGCTTGCTGGGGTTGGCCCGTAGGCGGAAGCGGAACACCTGGCCCTCTCGCAAGGCGGGCTGGAAGGGCTTCGGAGGGTAGACCGTGGCATAACCCTCTGCCAAAACGCTCCAGTCCGGGGGATTAAGGGTCTGCACCAGAACCACGGGGGCATCCAGGGAGCGGGTGGGCTCCAAGCGCCACAAAAGCCTTTCCTGCCCCTCCTTAAGGGGCAGGGACACTGCCCGAGAGAGGGTTCTGTGCATCTCGTAGGGACTAGCCAGGTCCCGACGGGCCTCTTTGGAACGGGGGTTAAGCACCAGCTTGCTGATCCACATCCTCGAGCTCCTTGGCTGGCTCTGACCTCAAGGGGACAGCCTCCTTGGGGATCAGAACCTCGCGAACGTACCGGACTCCGAAGCGGCGCTTGGCAAAAGGGGCGATGGGCTGGTCGTAAACCAACCTTACCTGGCTGGCCTCGGTCACGGGCGAAGCCCGTACCTCGGTCACGGGCGAAGCCCGTACCTCGGTCACGGGCGAAGCCCGTACCTCGAGGACCAAGAGAAGGTCCTCCTGGGGTTTTTGGGCAAGAAGGTAAGGGTATCCCCGCAGGGCCTCCTCGAGGGGTTCGTCCCGCAGGCCGTCGCCAAGGTAGGGAGGGGGGCTAGGAACATAGCCCTTACGGCCCAGGTACAACACGTACCGGGGGTTAAGGAGGGATTCCTGCACCTTTTGCAGGAGGTCCCGAGGGCCCTCGAGGCCCACCAGGAAAGCGGCATCGGAAAGGTAGTACCGCCAGCTCTGCACGTTCACCTTGCCCTTGCCGCTTGCGGGCAAGATGCCCTGGGCCGTCTGGTAGTCCACACGCAACACCCCCCGCTTATCCACCCGGACCCCCAGGCGCAAGGAGGCCAGGTCGGAGATGTCATCCTCCCGGTCCCGACCAAGGGCTGCCGCCAAAAGCCCCAAGACCCCGCTTTTGGTGGGGTAAGGCCAGGTATCCCGGTGGTCAAACCGGCTCCGGGTACCCCAAGACTGCATGGGTCCCTGTAGCCGCAGGAGGAGCGTGGGCATTTTAGCCTCCAAGGAGCTTCCGTGCAGCTTGTTCGGCCGCGCTTCGCAGCTCAGCTAAACTTTCCTTCACCGGAATGTGGTCCACCTTCGCCTCCACCAAGGTTAAGGCGGCCTTCCACTCCGGGTTCAAGGGGCCAAAGACCTTATCAAACTTAGCCCATTCCTTGACCAAGGCCTCCACGGAAAGGGCGGAGATGGGTTTGCTGTCCGTGGGCCGGATGGGACTCTCAAAGGCCGTGGCCAGGTTGCGGGGTAATCCCACCCCCGCCCGGAAGGCCACGAAAAGGGGAGGGTTATGGGCGGCAAAGGAGTTCTGCTTACCGGAGGGCAAAGTTAGAGCAAAGGCTTCCAGGAAAGCCAGGAGACCCTTGATGGCCAGGTCCACATCCCCTTGCAGGTTGGAAAGGAGCTGGTCCAGGTTGACCACCGCATAGCGGTACAGGGTGGCGGAGTAGAACTCCACATCCCCCATCATCCCTGCGCCGGTGTCCTCCTTGGGGTTCAGGTCGTCCACGGCGGTGTAAAAGTCAAACTCCCGGTCCACCTTGTGGGTGGAAAGCGCGTGGGCCACCTGCGCAGCAGCATCCACCCCTAGCTCGGGACGATCCGCCAGCATGCGGCCAAAAAGGGCCAGATCCACCGCCTTCCCGCCATCTAAAACCTTTTCCAGGGCCTTCTTTAGGTCCCCGCTCACCTCCGCTCCCTTTTTGCCCTTTGCCGGATTGGCGGTAAGGGCCTCGAGGTTTTCCCGGATGAGATCCGCAAGCCGGGCAATCTCCCCCTCGCCCAGGAAGAGGAGGTATTCCGTTCGCCCTCCGTCCTTCACGTTGAAGCCCAAAGCGTTCAGGGCGTTTTCCACCGCCAAGCGGGCCCTATTCTCATCTATGCCGGAAAGCCTTTGCAAAAGTGCCTCTACCAAACGCTTCGTCCGAACCGCCCGTTCCTCTTCCGAAAGGAGAGGCCATTCCCGAAATGCCACCCGCACCGCCCGCTTCTGGGACTGGCTGGAAATACGGGCCCGCCGGAAACCTCCAAAGAGGGCATCCTTGGGGCTTCCCGTGTCGTCCCGGTTCAGGTTGCTAGGGGCCACCGTCTGAATCACGTGAAGTTCCAACAGCTTCATTCCGCCACCTCCTCCTTCAAAGAGGCCTGCCCTTCAGGCAAAGCCTCCTCCTTACCCTGCTTTGCGCCATAAAACTCCCTTGCCCACCGCGCCTGAACCCACCTGTCCGGATGGAACCAGGAGACAAGGTGGTCCAGTAGCTGGCCAAAGTCCAACTTCCCCTCCACAAGGAGCACCGCCTGGCGCAGGCGATAGGCGATCTGATCCTCATCGGCATCCAGAAGCGCCAGGAAACGTTTTTCAATGCTTTGCGAATCCCGTTGCTTCTGGGCCTCGTAGAGGGCTCGCGCCAAGGAGCGTCCCGTCCCGTGCTCGCCGTCCTTTAACGCATAAAGGCTGGCCACCAAGTAGTAGGCGTTCCGCTTCCAGCCCTCTTCCCCTTCATGTTGCACAAAGGGTTCCACATAGGGCATGGCCGGGGGGTAGGCTCCTGGCCTAAAGGCCAGGCTCCGTCTGAGGGCAGCCCGGGCAGCCGGCCAAGAGGAGCCTTTTCTCAGGCTCTCCAACCAGTCCACAAACCGTTTTCCCCTGGTTTTGTTTTCCTCCATCCCATCACCTCCTCCGCGCGTTTGCCCCGCCGGATAGCCCCTCCT
Organism: Thermus neutrinimicus; assembly: GCF_022760955.1. Taxonomy (NCBI): domain Bacteria; kingdom Thermotogati; phylum Deinococcota; class Deinococci; order Thermales; family Thermaceae; genus Thermus; species Thermus neutrinimicus. The sequence goes on along the minus strand of NZ_JAKTNU010000008.1, from coordinate 74,377 downwards.
GGGGCTGACCGGTCAAGGCATCTTTGGGGCCTCCTTCCCTGGAAGGGGCCGCTTTCTGTAAGCTGGCCAAAACCTCAGCAAAGCTCATATCCGCCCCTGCAAGCGCCTTGAGGTGCCTGCCCTCCGTGCCCACAAAGCGCCGGGTCTCACCCCAAGCGCGGCTAGCTGCATCCCCAAGGCGCTCCCGCCAAAAATCAAGCGAATCAGGCTTTCCCAACCGGTCAAGGAACTTTGGGAAATCCAGGTCCAGCTGATGCCAATAGAGCCGCATGAGGGGCAAGGAGTTGACAAAGTTTTCCCGTTCTTTGGCGTCACGATCCCCCAAGACCCCTCGGGCTAGCGCCCAAGCCACCCCTTCAAGCCCCTTGGCCGTACCCTCCGCAAGTTTTAGGGCCTCCTGAAGCCAAACGGTTCCCTCTGGCGTAAACATGTCCTGGGGGAACGGATACACCTCCCGGCGAATGTCCAGGATCTTGGCTTGGTCTGAAACCTGTCCAAGGACGCGAAGCGAGGGGGTGTCGTAGTCCAGGAGTTCTATTGCATGCTCCATGACGGAAGGGATCACGCCACCAGCAGCAGGTAGCATCGCCCCGAAATCCCGCCAGAAGCTACGCTCCATGCTGAGGCGCAGGGTCAGGAGGTTTCCCTTCTGGTCCATGCGGTAGGCCACCATGGGATCCCGCCATGCCACATCCAGGGGCTCAACCCCTGGGCCATAGGCCATCCACCTGACGCCATTCCCTTCATCCAGGTAGAGGACCCCTCGGCTCGGCCACGCGTACACCAAGCTTGTCCCCTCCAGGGGCCACTTGGTGGCATAGCCATGAATGTCTTTGGCGGTAAGTGGGGGGCGTTCCCAAATGGGCAAGCCAGAATCCTCCTGCGGCACCAGGTTCAGGATTAGGGTTTGGAATAGGTTCTCGCCCTCCACCAGAAATACCGCCGGCCGGGCAAGGGGGGCGTCTTTTGCGGAGGTGACTCCCATTCTCCGCAAGAGCCCTCCGGGTGCAAAGGCCTGGTGGACCAAAAGGGCCCGGGCTGCTTCCGCATAGGAAATGAGGGGGGGATTATCGTCCACCGAGTGGTCAAAAAGGGTGGGGTTGTTGCCGCTGGCCAGTTGGGGAAGAAGCTTGCTCCAGGGAAGGAGATCCTCTTGGGGAAGGTCGGGGATCTGGAGAAAGGGGGCGGTATCGTGAAAGAGGTAAAAGCGGTCGCGAACCTGAGCCAGGTACGCCTCGAGGGCATGGGAATCCAACCTTCCCTGGGCCAGGAGGTCCTTGGCATCACATCCCCCCTTTGGGGAAAGGACACGGTAGAGTACCGCCAAGAGGAGCCGGTGTAGGGCAGCCTCCTCGAGGGGGGAAGGGGTCTCGATGCGGGCGATGGTGTGGGCGTCTAGGAGCGCCTTTTCCACCCCCACTTCCACAACCCTCCCTTGCTGCAAAACGGGAATCCACGGCTCCTCTAAGAGGTTAAACTTCGCCACAGGCTCACCTCCTCCCTGCTTCGGCCCTGCGAGAGGGCCCCACTTCGGCTTTTGGGACAGGGCATCCCGGACCCCACTGCGAAGCCGCCCTCTCTAAAGGGAAGCGTACGGGCTCATGCCGACATCCGCTGACGGATTTAAACACGGCGGTACACCACCCCAAGCTCAGGGTCCAGCTCCACCCTTAAAGCCCCTTTCTCCAGGGGGAAGGTGCGCCCCACCTCCAAGAGCCTTAGCCCCCGGAGGAGCCCGCTTTTATGCCAAGCTGGGGGCGGATCCTCATCCCAAAGGCTCCGGGGAATGGGGTGGCGGGAAAGGCGCACGGCCCGGCTCCACAGGGCCAGGACCTCATCCCCCTGGAGTTGCCCCTCGAGCCTGGCAGGATGCCTCCCCTCGGGGTCCAAGGACCACCCCTCCTTTTGGCGGTACAAGGGCACCACGGACACGGCCGGGTCCCCCAAGCGGGTGAGCAAGCGTTGGGTTTCGCGCTTTTCCTCCTCGTCGTCCAGGCCCAAGCCAGCCACCAAGGCGGCGGCATCCACCCCGCTGAGGAGTCTTTCCAGGCGGGCTAGGGCGAGGTTTTCCGCTATCCTGCTATCCTTCATCGCCCGCTCCCGAAGCTTCTCATACGCCTTCTGGGCCCGGGCCCGTAAGCCTTGGGGAAAGACCTCAGGGAGGCGTTCGTAAACCTCTTGCAAGAGCCCCTCGAGGTCCTGGGGCAGGGCCACCTGGTCCCTACCCTTGAGGGAAAACCAGGTGGAAAGCAACACGTAATCCTCATAAACCTTATCCCAGTGAAGTTCTCCGCCGAAGGAGGGACCATCTTCCCCCTTGCTTCCCGCCAAGCCGCCCACCCCCAAAACGGGCTTCTCGTGGCCCTCGGGCCTCCGCCGAGGGTGGCGGTGGAGCCGCCCTGCCCGCTGCAGGAGCAGGTCTATGGGGGCCAGGTCCGAATAGAGGTAGTCAAAGTCCAGGTCCAGGCTTTGCTCCGCCACCTGGGTGGCTACCAGGATGGCCTTTTCTGGCCGGGGCCCGTGCTTGCCAAAAAGGGCTAGGGCAATGGCCTCCCGCAAGGCCCGCTCCTCTGCAGGAAAACGGGCGTGGAGAAGAAAGACCCACGTGCCGTCCGCCAAGCGTTTGCCCACGATCTCCTGCCCCTTTTCCCCCTTGATCTCCATGAGGTCGGGCCAGGTACCCCCGTTTGGCCCCGGTCCCAAACCCTCCAAAAGTTCTTCCAGGGTGACCCTTGCCCCCTCACCCAGGGCCTGATAGAGGTTTTGTGCCCGGTCCACCGTGTTCACAATGGCGCCCACCACCCCTGGCAAACGGGCTTTCAGCGCATCGGCCAGCTCCCTAACCTCCACAGGGGCCGCCTCGAGGAGAAGGGTTTTCCCTTCCAACGTAAAGGTCCGCCCTGCCACCATACCCCCTTGGCCGAAGGCGCAAACCCTGGGGTATGGGGGAAGGGAAAGGGAGGGGTTCCCCTGGCCGTCGCCCAGCCACGCCCTGAGGAGCTCCTCCCGCTTGGCCTGGGGAAGGGTGGCCGTCATGAGCACCACGCTGGATCCCAGGGCCTTAAGCCAGGTAAGCAGGGACTTGAGGAGGCCCGAGGTATAGGTGTCGTAGGCGTGCACCTCGTCCAGGACCACGACGCGGTTCATCAAGCCCCAAAGGCGGATGAAATGATGCTTGACCCTGAGCACGCCCAGGAGCGCCTGGTCCAGGGTGCCCACCCCGTGGCCCGCCAGCATGGCCCTTTTCTTGGCGGAAAACCAGGCGGAAGCGGCCACCCCTCCCTCTTCCCCACGCCCATCCTCGTAAACCTTTGTGGGCATGGCCTTCTCCTGGAGCTCGGCGTATAGGGGGTTAAGGGGGGCAGCACCATGCTGAAGCTGGAGCTCCCACCGTTGGCCAACCGCCAGATTCTCCAGAAAATCCCTCACCCGGGAAAACAGGCCATTGGCCGTGGCCTGGGTGGGCAAGGCCACGTACAGGCCCCGATGGTCCAGTTGTTCCCGGAGCACGTGGTAAGCATAGAGGGCCGCCTCGGTCTTCCCAAGGCCCATGGGGGCTTCCACCAGAAGGAGGGTGGGTTCCTGGAAAGAGGCCCCCAAAGCCTCCACCACGCTGGCCTGCAGAGGGTTTGGAAGAAGGGAAGGGAAAAGCTCTTCAAAGGGGCGGACACCCCCTGGTTGCAGGCTAGGCCAGGGGAGCGCCTCGAGGGCCTTCCTGGCCAGGGATAAGGCCTCTTGCCAGTAACCCTCATGCGCGGGGTTTCTGCCATAGGGGAAGAAATTGGGGTCTGAGGCGATCCAGTCGGCGAAGGAGGCCAAGGCCATCACCCGAAGCGCGCCGGGTTCGGCAAGGTCCCTCACCCCTACCCCCAGGGGCAAGGCCAGCCCCAGGCTCTTCGCCAGCCTTTGCACCAGGTGGTTCCTCACCTCCTTCCAAAGGGCCTCTTCCACCCTCACGTGGAGCCGGCCCTTCCTGAGTTCATCCCCTCGAGGCAAAAACCCGTGGTGCGCTCCCAGGGCCTTGGCGATTTTGAACGATATATGGTCGGGCAACTTCAGGGCTTCTAAAGCCTCCTTGACATAGAGTTCGGTGAAGACCCCATGGGCCACCCAGCTTTCCTTTACCAGCTCCCGGTTCCAGGTGAGGCCGGAGTCCCAGACCCGCTGGGCGCCTTCCTCCCAGGCAGCCTGGAAAACCGGGCTAGCCTTGCCCAGATCATGAAGCCCCGCCAGGAAAGCCACCCAACGCAAGGCCTCCTCTTCCCCCAACTCCCAGTCTGCGGCGTAAAGCTTCCGGGTACGGCCGGGCTCCCTTTCCAGGATGGCCCAGGCCACCGCCGCCGTGTCCAGCATGTGGGCAAGCAATGGATGAAACGGATCCCCGCTCTTGGCCCAAAGGTTTAGAGCTGCTACCGCGATATCCATAGGTCCATGTTATCCTTGCGCGCCGACACCCGTTGACGCTTTTGCCAAAATCTGCCGGACCTCCTCCAACCACAGGCTACGGAGCTCAGGGGGGGCCAGCACCTCCACCCTGGGGCCGAAGCTTTGGATCCAGGAAAGGACTTCCCAAGGCACCCCATTCTTAAAGGGAACCGCCTTAAGCCTGGCGAGGAGGCTTCCGTCGGGGAGGCGTCTGTATACCTCCAAGCCAGGGTAGTCCCCCTCGAGGACCCGCCAGGCGGCCTCCGGCGTGAAGCGTAGCTGGATCTCCACCAGGTCCTCACGGGCCCCCACCACTCCCCAGGCCTGGCGGAAGTAGGCGTTTGGGTCAAAGTCCTCTGGGAGCTCGTAGGTTTCTTCCAGGAGCCGGGTGTTGCGCATACGGGAAAGCTTGAAGGTTAGGACCTGGCGGTGGTACGTGCGCTCGTACCCGATGGCGTAGAGGCCCAGGTTGGTGCGGTTGGCCTCGAGGAAGTAGACCAGGACCTCCTTGGGCCGCCAGTTCTTTGAGCCGCCCGAGCGATACTCAAACGCCAGAACCCGACGCTCCAACAGGGCCCGTGCCACCATCTCGAGGGTGCGCGAGTCCCCCTGCCGCTCCTTCAAGCCGCTGGTACTTTTCAGCAAAAGGGTCCGCAGGGGCTCGGGCAACATTCTGGCCAACTTTTCCAAGGCGCTTTCGTATTGCCGGGTGGGGGCCTGGTGATAAAGAAGCCGCCCAGCGGCAAAAAGCGCAAGGGCTTCTATGGGATGAAGGGTGGGTTGGCGATCGGCTATGCGGTAAAGGCCGCGCCCCATGCGTTCAATGGGGAAGCCGAACTGGGCCAGGGCCTCGAGGTCCCGCTCTACTGTGCGTTGGCTGACGCCGTAATACTGGCTTAGCTCGGCCACACGGTGGGGCCTTAGCTTCAGGCGTTCCACCATGGACAAGAGGCGCTCTGCCTTGGGCAAGGGGTCCATCCTGGAGACATTGTAACCCGGTTGCTGTATACTGAGGCTGCCCGGTAGGCGGGATGTTCCATGGGGAAGTCTTGGTCAGGTACCGGGAGGGGAACTTGAAAACCCAAACCTCCGAGGCCCTCCATGGGGAAAACCCCCTTTCATCACCTAACACTCCCTAGACTTTTTGCATTTAAAAGACATAGAGGGGGGTCAGCGGGCGTTTTTGCTGTCTGGGTCATGTGTAGTCCCCACGCACGTGGGGATGGCCCGACTCACTAGCCCGAAGCTCAGCGGGTATTGTTAGTAGTCCCCACGCACGTGGGGATGGCCCGCCGGGGCCGCCTCAGCCCTCGCCGCTGGAAAGTAGTCCCCACGCACGTGGGGATGGCCCGGATGATGTCTGAAGCCAGAGACTGGACCACGAGTAGTCCCCACGCACGTGGGGATGGCCCGGTTGCGAGGTTTCTGCCCCTCTCCGCCCGCTAGTAGTCCCCACGCACGTGGGGATGGCCCGGTGCCCCCAAAGCCGTTGCGGCTGAAGGCCCTGTAGTCCCCACGCACGTGGGGATGGCCCGGTGTGCGCCACTGGCCGGAGTACGTGGCAGACGTAGTCCCCACGCACGTGGGGATGGCCCGCTGTTTAGACTGGTGTTCATGTACGACATCCCGTAGTCCCCACGCACGTGGGGATGGCCCAGCTGAATCGGCCCGACAGCATCACCGTAGGAAAGTAGTCCCCACGCACGTGGGGATGGCCCGGGCGGAGTTGACATCTCCGTGGTCCTGTTTCTGTAGTCCCCACGCACGTGGGGATGGCCCGCCTGGGCCTCGGAGATCAGCCACGCCCCTAGGTAGTCCCCACGCACGTGGGGATGGCCCTATTCTGGCTTCACCATGCATTTCCGCCCCATTGTAGTCCCCACGCACGTGGGGATGGCCCTACAGCCGCTTCTACGGCCGCCCAGAGGCGCCCGTAGTCCCCACGCACGTGGGGATGGCCCGGCCCCCTCCTTCTCCGTCCGCCCCCTCCCCGGGTAGTCCCCACGCACGTGGGGATGGCCCTGCTGCTCTGCGGGGCAGTGCTCCACTGCAGGGTAGTCCCCACGCACGTGGGGATGGCCCGCGACGGAAAGCGGCGTTCCCCACGGCGTACAGGTAGTCCCCACGCACGTGGGGATGGCCCGGATAGGCAGCCGTGGGGGGAAGAGGAGCTTACGTAGTCCCCACGCACGTGGGGATGGCCCGCCTAAAATCCCTCCGCGATTGACCCGTTGAAGGTAGTCCCCACGCACGTGGGGATGGCCCGCTGGAGAAGCTTTCTGAAAGTGCCAGCCGACTGTAGTCCCCACGCACGTGGGGATGGCCCGAGGATTTTGGCCTACTTCAACCCCGCCGAGCCGTAGTCCCCACGCACGTGGGGATGGCCCGGCCAAAGGCGATTCTCGTCGAGCCACGAGCTTGTAGTCCCCACGCACGTGGGGATGGCCCTGGGGAATCCCCTCCTTTCGGGAGGGGATCACCGTAGTCCCCACGCACGTGGGGATGGCCCGGCTGGAGCCCGAGATTCTGGGCCTAGCGGAAGGTAGTCCCCACGCACGTGGGGATGGCCCGTAGATCTTGTACGTTCTCATACCTCATCCCTCCGTGTAGTCCCCACGCACGTGGGGATGGCCCGACCTTTCGTCGGTTTTGGGCCTGTCGCCCAAAGTAGTCCCCACGCACGTGGGGATGGCCCGTGGCAAAGGAAATCTGGGGCACGTCAAACGTAGTAGTCCCCACGCACGTGGGGATGGCCCGGTCTCCGGGGCGCTCCCACTTGAACTCACCCTGTAGTCCCCACGCACGTGGGGATGGCCCGCCAAAATCCTCTTCCCTAAAGCCACCAGAGTTGTAGTCCCCACGCACGTGGGGATGGCCCTAGTGGCGCGGACCCGGGACCCCTGGGATCCGCGTAGTCCCCACGCACGTGGGGATGGCCCGCGCTTCGCGCGTGGGCCGCCTCTGGCCACCTGGTAGTCCCCACGCACGTGGGGATGGCCCGCCGGACTATCTCCCGCCGCCGTTCCTCTGCCCGTAGTCCCCACGCACGTGGGGATGGCCCGTCATCCTCCTTGTGGCCGGCCTTTTGGCGCACGTAGTCCCCACGCACGTGGGGATGGCCCGGGGCTCAACTGGCCCCTGCTCAGGATCTGGGTGTAGTCCCCACGCACGTGGGGATGGCCCGTGGCTTAGGGGGAGAGATGAAGCGGGTCCGCAGTAGTCCCCACGCACGTGGGGATGGCCCGGAGAGGAGGGCTTGGGCGATGGAAGACGCCCTAGTAGTCCCCACGCACGTGGGGATGGCCCGGAGCGTGGCTAACGGCGCACCTACTAACCCTTGTAGTCCCCACGCACGTGGGGATGGCCCGTACCGCCTGGAGCTCGTGGGGAGCGCCCAGTCGTAGTCCCCACGCACGTGGGGATGGCCCGACGAAGGGGTTCGAGGTCCCCCCGCTCCACCAGTAGTCCCCACGCACGTGGGGATGGCCCGGGGGGGATATCCTGGAGGGCACCCTGGAGCCGGTAGTCCCCACGCACGTGGGGATGGCCCGGTGCGGGCCCGCGTAGGGGGGGCGAACCGGCGGTAGTCCCCACGCACGTGGGGATGGCCCGGAACCGAACGCCAAAATGCCGATTAGCTGCTTGTAGTCCCCACGCACGTGGGGATGGCCCTGTTGCAGATGCATCCCCGGCACTGCGGACTGCGTAGTCCCCACGCACGTGGGGATGGCCCGCCCAAACCCCAGGAAACCCTGAAACCCCAGGGGTAGTCCCCACGCACGTGGGGATGGCCCGCAAAACGCCCTGCTGGCCTACCTACTGGGCGCGTAGTCCCCACGCACGTGGGGATGGCCCGATGCCCTTCCTGGCCTCTCCCCGGTGGTGGAGGTAGTCCCCACGCACGTGGGGATGGCCCGGCCGATGACTGGAGGCAGTTTAGCCACGGTACGTAGTCCCCACGCACGTGGGGATGGCCCGACCTTCTGGGCCCGCAAGCGGGGCGTCCGGCTGTAGTCCCCACGCACGTGGGGATGGCCCGCAAGAGGCATTCAATCGGATTAAGGCCCTTCGGCCGTAGTCCCCACGCACGTGGGGATGGCCCGTCCTTGGCCTCCTCGAGGTTCCTCAGGGCCTCGTAGTCCCCACGCACGTGGGGATGGCCCGGCGTATGCGGCTGCGGCGTGGGCCCTGGCTGCGTAGTCCCCACGCACGTGGGGATGGCCCGGCTCCGCCCCCACCTCCCCGCAGGCCCTGAGTGTAGTCCCCACGCACGTGGGGATGGCCCTTCCTAGCTTCATTGTGGTGAACAGGGGAAAGGGTAGTCCCCACGCACGTGGGGATGGCCCGAATAGCGGCATCGCTGAGCTGGGTTTGGGGATGTAGTCCCCACGCACGTGGGGATGGCCCGAGTGCTATGGGGGTCCGCCCCCCTATCTGCGTGTAGTCCCCACGCACGTGGGGATGGCCCGTAGGAACGGGGGGAAGAAGGGAAACCAGGAAGGTAGTCCCCACGCACGTGGGGATGGCCCGCGCACCACTCCCTCCCCCCACCACGCTACGGAGTAGTCCCCACGCACGTGGGGATGGCCCGGCGTGCAGGCCCTGCACCACAAGAGAAGAGCCGTAGTCCCCACGCACGTGGGGATGGCCCGAGCACCCGCACTGTGAAGGCGCACCTGGCCCGTAGTCCCCACGCACGTGGGGATGGCCCGCGCAAGAGCGCCTCGTTGAAGCGCAGCCTCACGTAGTCCCCACGCACGTGGGGATGGCCCGACCTGCACCTTCTTTACCCCGTCAAACCCCTCGTAGTCCCCACGCACGTGGGGATGGCCCGGATATATCCGGGCTGTCCTGGGAGCGGATAGCGTAGTCCCCACGCACGTGGGGATGGCCCGCCCGCCGCACCTGCCACGCCCGGCGGACGGCCGTAGTCCCCACGCACGTGGGGATGGCCCGAGGCGTTCCAGGGTGGGTTCCTCTCCCCATCCGTAGTCCCCACGCACGTGGGGATGGCCCTCATGGCGGCAGTCCCGGCCCTGGAGAGGGCTAGTAGTCCCCACGCACGTGGGGATGGCCCGCGGTTGGCGGCGGAGCTGGGGGTGGTCATCATGTAGTCCCCACGCACGTGGGGATGGCCCGTCCCGAAATGGGCTTCGGCCATCCGCCGGAGAGTAGTCCCCACGCACGTGGGGATGGCCCGCCAAAAATAGCGTGTCCATAAAGCCAGAGCGCGTAGTCCCCACGCACGTGGGGATGGCCCGACACGGAAGTGGGCCGTGTCCGGGATGCGCATGTAGTCCCCACGCACGTGGGGATGGCCCGATGAACGACCTGGTGGCCAAGGGGTCCAGCGCGTAGTCCCCACGCACGTGGGGATGGCCCGTGCTACCATCCAGCAGGGCGAGGTGGGGAACCGTAGTCCCCACGCACGTGGGGATGGCCCGGCCCCCTAGACGTTGAACCCGAACATGCGCATCATGCGCTTGCCTTCCTCGGTCATCTTGGCAGGGGTCCAGGGAGGAGTCCAAACGAACTCCACATTCACCCCTTGCACCCCAGGAAGGCGCATGACCGCCATCTCGGCATCCGCCTTCACCATGTCCTGGGCCGGGCAGCCGATGGCGGTAAGGGTCATGGTGACGTCCACCACCCCGTTTTCGTGGATCTCCACGTCGTAGACCAAGCCCAGGTCCACGATGTTCACGGGAATCTCGGGGTCATAGACCACCTTCAGGGCCTCGAGGACCTGCTCCTTGGTGGGCAGGTCCCCCCTCCCTTCCCCCTGGGAAGGTTCCCGCGCATCCCCCTGTCCCTCTGGCAAAGCCTCGCGGTGCCTCTCGTCCATGCTCTATAGGATACCCCTCCCCCCAACACCCCGCCTAGCCGGGCTCACCTTCCCCAGGAAACCCCCTTGGAAAAACGCCAGAGGTGTGCCACAATAGGGCCGGTTGGGGAGTAGCCCCAAGACCAGCCTCCCGTCAGGACGGGCCTAGGCCCCGGGAGGCTGGGGGCGAAAAGCCCGGGCGAGACCACCGCAAGGGCGGTGGTCTTTTTCTTTTAGGAGGTGTGCATGGAAGCGGGTGTTCTCTCGGTGATCCTGATCCTGGTGGCCCTCGAGGTCATCCTCTCCGCGGACAACGCCCTCATCCTGGGGGTCATCGTCCAAAAGCTGCCCGTTCACCTCAGGCGCAAGGCCCTCTTCTATGGCATCCTGGGAGCCTACGTGCTCAGGGGACTCGCCCTCTTCTTCGCCGCCTTGGTCATCAAGCTCTGGTGGGTCCAGGCGCTGGGGGCCGCCTATCTGCTTTACGTGGCCCTGAAGCACTTCCTCAGGCCCCAGGAAGCCCATGCCCCACCCCCTCTGGAGGTGAGCGCCGCGCAGTTTTGGAAAACGGTGGCCCAGGTGGAGCTCATGGACCTGGCCTTTGCCGTGGACTCGGTCCTGGTGGCCGTGGCCCTTTCCGACAAGCTATGGGTCATCTACACCGGGGTCTTCCTGGGCATCCTGGCCCTCAGGATGCTGGCCAGCCTGGTGGTGAATCTCCTGGACCGGTACCCCCGGTTCAAGCACCTGGCCTATGGGGTGGTGGGGCTTGCGGGGGTGAAGCTTCTCGTGGGGGGTTGGGACAAGCTCATGAAAGAGGTGCTCCACCGCCCCGAGCTGGCCGTGGGCTTGGACAAGGAGGCCTTCAGCCTCCTCATCCTGGCGGTACTCCTTCTGGGAAGCCTCTGGGCTTTGCGCAAGCCCGCAACCCAACCCTCGTAGGATGAGCTCCTGGACTTATCTTTTGCCGGCCCTTCTCCTCTTCTTGGAAGTGGGATTCCCCTTTGGCCTCCTCGTGCCCGGAGGGGATACCCTCCTCCTGGCTTTGGGAGCCCTGGCCGGGGAGGGCAAGCTCAGCCTCTTCCCCCTACTTCCCCTATTATTCCTGGGAAGCTACCTGGGGCACGGGGTGGGGTTCGGCCTGGGACGGGCCCTGGGTTCCCAAACCCTAAAGCGGTTTCCCAAACGCCTCCAGGAACGGGCCATGAGGCTCCTAAGCCGCTTTGGCCCTTCGGCCCTCCTCCTTGCCCCCTTTGTGCCGGGAATGCGCACCGCGGTTCCCTTCCTGCTGGGAGCCTTGGGCTTCCCCTGGTTTCCCTACCTGCTCCTGGCCGCCTTGGGAAGCCTCCTCTGGACCCAGGGGCTCGTTCTCTTCGCCTACTTCCTGGGGGAAAGGCTTCCCGCCTGGCTTCTTTGGCCTATCCTGCTCCTCCTCGCCCTTCTTCCCCTTCTGCGCCGCGAAAAAGCCTAGATGTACTTCTCCCCCCGCACCACAAAGACGTTCTCCACGTAGGCGATCACGGCGTAATGGGGGAAGTAAGCCTCCTGCAAGCGGGCCAGGATCCTTAGGGCCACCTCCTCGGGAACGATGGTTTCCAGGCGGATGTTCTGCCCCTCCCAGTCCAGGCTCCGTACGCCCCGGGAACCCTCTCCCCTGGCGGGCACGATGGTGTACCCCTTGGCCCCCAGGCGCTTGATCTCCTCCACCAGCTTCTTCTCCAGGATGCTCTCCGCCACGATGGTGACCAGCTTCAAAGGCACCAGGTCCATGCTTCACCCCCCTATCCATTGGGCCAAGGCGTGGTAGATGGGGATACCCAAAACCAGGTTAAAGGGGAAGGTTACCGCCAGGCTGGCCGTCAGATACAGGCTGGGGTTAGCCTCCGGCAGGGCGATGCGCACGGCAGCAGGGGCGGCGATGTAGCTGCTGCTGGCGGCCATGGCCCCCAAGACGGTGGCCCCACCCGCAGAAAACCCCACCAGGTGCGCCACATAGACCCCTATGGCCCCATGGAAGAGGGGGAGGAGGGTTCCGTAGAGGACCAGGCGGAAGCCCACCTGCCTTAAGGCGGCGAACCTCGAGGCCGCCACCATCCCCAGGTCCATGAGGAAAAGGGTGAGGGCCCCGTAGAAGGGATCCACAAAGAAGGGCTTTACCCGCTCCATCCCCGCCTCCCCGCTTAGGGCCCCGACGAGAAGCCCTCCCACCAGGAGGACCACGCTCTTCCCGGTGAGGACCTCCTGGAAGGCCTCGCCCAGGTTCCCACCCCCCCGCTTGGCCATAAGGAGGGCCACCACGATACCCGGCACCTCCAAGAGGGCCACCAGGGTGGGCAAAAACCCTTCGGGCCGGTGGCCAAGGGCTTGGGCAAAGGTGAGGGCCGCCAAAAAGGTCACCGCGGAAACGGAGCCGTAGTGGGCGGCTAAGGCTCCCGCATCCACCCGGCCCAGGGCCAGGAGGCGGCGGGCCAGGGCATAACTAGAAAGAGGCCTAAAAAGCCCCAGGCCCAAGGTGGCTAAGGCGGGAAGAAGCACGGTGGCCAAAGGGGTTTTGGAAAGTTCAACCCCCCCTTTGAAGCCGATGGCGAAGAGCAGGTAGATGGAAAGCGCCGTGTACATGGCCTCGGGGAAGGCCAGGTCGCTCTTGAGAAACCGGGCCGCCATCCCCAGGGCAAAGGCCAAGACCATGGGGGAAAGGAGGTTGAGGCGAAGGAGCTCCAAGGCATCCATGGCCTGCCTTTTACCACGGGCGGGAGGGCTTGGTACAATCCGGTACGATGCGGCCTTTGGTGGGCGTCATCATGGGGTCCAAGTCCGACTGGGAAACCCTCCGCCATGCGGCGGAAACCCTAGAAGCCCTGGGCATCCCCCACGAGGTCCGGGTGGTCTCCGCCCACCGTACCCCGGACCTGATGGCGGAGTACGCCAAGACCGCCAAGGAGCGGGGGCTTATGGTGATCATCGCCGGGGCGGGAGGGGCGGCCCACCTTCCCGGCATGACCGCCGCCCATACCCCCTTGCCCGTGCTCGGGGTGCCGGTGGAAAGCAAAGCCTTAAGGGGCCTGGATTCCCTGCTTTCCATCGTGCAGATGCCCGCCGGCATCCCCGTGGGAACCCTGGCCATCGGCAAAGCGGGGGCGGTGAACGCCGCCCTGCTCGCCGCCAGCATCGTGGGGCTTTCCCACCCCGAGGTGATGGAGCGCCTCGAGGCCTATCGCAAGGCCCAGACGGAGGCCGTCTTGGCCCACCCCGACCCCCGGGAGGAAGGATGAGGCTGGGCATCCTGGGCGGGGGCCAGCTGGGGAGGATGCTGGCCCTGGCCGGCTATCCCCTGGGCCTTTCCTTCCGCTTCCTGGACCCCTCCCCCCAGGCCTGTGCCGGGCAGGTGGGGGAGCTGGTGGTGGGGGATTTCCTGGAGGAAAAGACCCTTAGGCGCTTTGCCGAGGGGCTAGAACTGGTCACCTACGAGTTTGAGAACGTGCCGGTGGAGGCCGCCCGCCTCCTGGGGGAATGGCTTCCCGTCCTTCCCCCGCCCAAGGCCCTGGAGGTGGCCCAGGACCGGCTTGCGGAAAAGACCTTCATGCAAAGCCTGGGGATACCCACCCCGCCCTTTCGCCGGGTGGATAGCCTAAGGGAGCTTAGGGAAGGCCTCGAGGCCCTGGGCTTCCCCGCCCTCCTCAAGGCCCGCAGGGGCGGGTACGACGGCAAGGGCCAAGCCCTCCTCGCCTCATGGGAGGAGGCGGAACGGGCCTTCCACAGCCTGGGGGGAGGGGGATTGATCCTCGAGGGGTACGTTCCCTTCGGGCGGGAGCTTTCCCTTTTGGGGGTGCGGAGCCGAACCGGGGAGGTGGCCTTCTACCCCCTGGTGGAAAACCGCCACCAGGGGGGGATCCTGCGCCTTTCCCTGGCCCCAGCCCCCGCCCTCTCCCAAGCCCAGCAAGAAAAGGCGGAAGGCTACGCCCAAAAGGCCATGGAGGCCTTGGGGTACGTGGGCGTGCTGGCCCTGGAGCTCTTCCAGGTGGGTGAGGAACTCCTCTTCAACGAGATGGCCCCCCGGGTTCACAACTCCGGCCACTGGACCCTGGAAGGCGCAGAGACCAGCCAGTTTGAAAACCACCTCCGCGCCCTTTTGGGCCTCCCCTTGGGGAACACCCTCCCGCGGGGGCATAGCGCCATGGCCAACCTCATTGGGGTGAGGCCCGACTTCGCCCAGGTCCTCGCCCTCCCCGGAGCCCACCTGCACTGGTATGGCAAGGAGGTGCGCCCCGGACGCAAGGTGGGGCACATCACCCTGCGGCGGGACACCTGGGAGGACCTGGCCCAGGACCTTCCCCATCTCCTCGCCCTGGCCCAGGCCCCCGAACCGGTATAATCCCTGTGTTCCCTGTGGGAGCGGTAAGGAGGCAGGCTATGGACCGGAACGCTCGGCTCAAAGAGGTGGTGCGCGCGGCCAAGGAACACCCCGTCTACCGGGAGAAGCTTAGGGGCGTCCACCCGGAGGAGGTCACCCTGGAAACCCTAGGGGAACTCCCCCTCACCACCCGGGAGGAATGGGTGGCCTACCTTAAGGAAAACCCCCGGCCGCCCACAGGGGCAAGCCTCATGCACCTGACCCCAAGCCCCCTCATGGGCTGGATGCCCGAGTACCTTTCCCAGGAGGACCTGCGTTACCAGACCGAGGCCCTGGCGGAGCACTACCGCCGGCTCGGCCTCACGGGGAAAAAGGTGCTGGTGGCCTTCAGCTACCACGTCTTTGCCGGGGGATGGCTCTTCCATCAGGCCCTTTGGCGGGCGGGAAACCTGGTCTTCCCCCACGGGCCGGGGGAGGCCAGCCGCATCGCCGAGGTCGGCCAGGCCTATGGCTTTGACGTGCTGGTCACCAACCCCTCCTTCGCCCTCAAGGTGGGCCAGGCGGGGGGGCGGTTTGCCCTGCTCCTGGCGGGGGGAGAGCCCTTCACCTCCGTCCCCGGCTTCCGGGAAAAGGTGGAAGCCGTTTTGGGATGCACCGCCCTGGACGCCTACGGCACCAGCGAGCTGGGGATCGTGGCCGGGGAGACGCTCAGCAAGGATGGGCTTTGGGAGATCCCGGAGATGGCGGTGCTGGAGGTCTTGGATCCCGAAACCCTAAAGCCCGTGCCCGACGGGGAAAAGGGGGAGCTGGTGGTCACCGCCCTAAGCCGCACCCTCATGCCCATGGTGCGCTTCCGCACCGGGGACCTGGCCGTGGCCGAGCGGCGGGAAGGGCTCACCGTCCTGCCCCGGGGGGTCTTCGGCCGCACCGACCAGATGGTGAAGGTGAAGGGGGTAAAACTCTACCCCACGGAGCTGGCCCCCATCCTGGGGGGATTCGGCCTGGACCCCAAGGGCTTCCAGGTGGTGGTGGAACGGAAGCTGGAGGGCACGGACAAGCTGGTCCTCCGGCTTAAGGCGGAAAAGGTGCCGGCGGGGCTTTTGGAGGCCATCACCAAGGCCACGGGCCTGAGGGTGGACGAGGTGGAGCTTGTGGGGGAGCTGGAAGGCGGCCTGGTGGTGGACCGTCGCTTCTGAGGAGAGCCCCGGCCCTCGAGGGCCGGGGCTTGTTATTCTCTTCTCATAAACCCGGGGTATGCTCCTCCCAAAGCAACGGGGCCCTTGCGCTATAGTAAGGGCAAACCCTGTGCCTTGTGGGAAGGAGGCAAGATGCGGTTTTTCGTGGTAGGCGACGTTTCTGTGGACCTGCTCTTCTTCGTGGAGCGCATACCGGAGCCGGGGGAGGAGATACCTTCCCGCCGTGCCCTGATGAAACCGGGGGGCGCCGGGGCCACCCTGGCGGCCCAGCTTTCCAGCCTAGGCCACCGGGTCTACCTGGCCGGCCGGGTGGGGCAGGACCCCTTCGCCGAGCTGGCCCTGTCCCGGGTGCGGGAGGCGGGGGTGGATCTGAGGCACCTGCAGGAGGACCCCGACCACACCACCAGCTCCGTGCTGATCCTCCTGGTGCCCGGGGGAGAAAGGGCCATGGTGAGCGCCGAGGGGGCAAGCCGCTACCTGGACCCCTCCCTCTTCAAACCCCGCTTCCTGGACCAGGCGGACGCCGTGGTCCTCTCCGCCTACGCCCTGGTGGGAGGGCCTAGCCGCAGCTACGCGGTGGAGGTCCTCGAGGCCGCCAGAAAGCGGGAGATGCCCATCTTCGCCGACCTGGGAACCGGGGCGGTACGGACGGCGGGCAAAGAGCTCCTGAGGTACCTGCGGGGTGTAACCTGGCTTCTCATGAACCAGACGGAGCTTCTGGCCCTGACGGAGGCCTCCTCCCTCTCCGAGGGGGTTTCCCGCCTCCGGGAAGAGGGCTTCCCCCACCTGGTCATCAAGGTGGGGGCCATGGGGTCCATCGTGGTCACCCCGGAAGGGGAGGAGCTCATCGAACCCTTCCCCGTGGAGGACATCGTGGACTCCACGGGGTCCGGAGACGCCTACACCGCCGCCTTCGCCCACGCCATCCTGAGCGGGAAAAACCCCTTGGAGGCGGGCAGGCTGGCCAACCTGGCCGGGGCCTTGGCCGCCACCGCCATCGGCGCCCAGGGCAGGCTCATCCGGCTAGAGGACCTGGAAGTAGCGGTGGGCTAAGGCCAAAAAGGCCAGGCCCGCCTTCCCGCTCTTTTCCGGGTGGAACTGGGGGGCCAGGAGGTTCTCCTTGGCCAGCAAGGCGGTGAAGGGGATGCCCTCGTACTCCCCCCGGCCCAGGGAGTAGGGGGTAAGGGAGCCATAGTAGGAGTTGGCGAAGTAGAAATGCCGCTCCGAAAGCTCCTGGAAAGCCCCGCCAAAGCGCACCCGGTTCCACCCCATCTGGGGCACGCGGCCTTGGGTAAAGCGCCTCACCACCCCCTCCACCAGGCCCAAGCCCCTAACCCCGGGGGCCTCCTCGCTCATGGGGTACAGGACCTGCATGCCCACGCAGATCCCCAGGAAGGGAAGGCCCTTCTCCACGTGGGCCAGGACCCGCTCCACGAAGCCGCTCCCCTGGAAAGCCCGCATCACCTGGCCGAAGTGGCCCTGGCCGGGGAGGACCAGGAGGCTGGCCTCGAGGTGCGCCCGGGGGTCCGAGGAGACGGCCACCTCGAAGCCCGCCACCTCCAGCGCCTTGGCGGCGCTTCGGAGGTTCCCCGAGCCGTAGTCGATGAGCAGGGCCTTCATGCCCTAAAGCACCCCCTTGGTGCTGGGAAGCCCCTCCCCCGTGATCCGGGTCGCCCGGGATAGGGCCCGGGCCAGGGCCTTGAAGCTGGCCTCCAGCACGTGGTGGGCCTCCCTGCCGGAAAGAAGCCTTAGGTGCAGGGTGAGGCGGCCGTGGTTGACGAACCCCCGCAAGAACTCCCGCAGGTGGTAATGGTTTACCCCTCCCGCCTCCCCCACCACGGGCCACTCCTCTGGCCAATACTCCAGGTGGGGCCTCCCCGAGAGGTCCAAGACGCAAAGCACCAGGGTTTCGTCCATGGGGGCAAAGGCCTCCCCGTAGCGTTCCACACCCCTTCCCTCCCCCAAAGCCTCCTTCAAGGCCTGGCCTAAGGTGATGCCCACATCCTCCACCAGGTGGTGCACGTCCACCTCGAGGTCCCCCTTGGCCTCCACCTCCAGGAGGAAGCGGCCGTGCCGCTGAAGCTGCAGGAGCATGTGGTCCAGGAAGGGGAGGCCCGTGGCGATCCCACCCCCTGTGGGCCCGTCCAAGCCCAGGCGCACCCGCACCCAGGTTTCCGCCGTGGCCCGCTCCACCGTGGCCTCACGCATACGCCACCTCAAAGGCCGCCTTCAAAAAGGCATCCATCTCCTCCTTAAGGCCTATCGTGACCCGGATGCACCCCGAAAGCCCCGGGTACCGGTCCTGCCGGCGTACCAGAATCCCCTGGGAAAGGAGGTGGCCATAGGCCTCGGACGCATCAGGGGTGCGCACCAGGAGGAAGTTGGTGTAGCTCCTATAGGGCCGCCAGGTGGGGTGGCCCTTAAGCTCCGCATAAACCCGCTCCCGCTCGGCCCGTACGTGGGCCGCCACCGCCTCCGCGTAGCCGGGGTTTTCCAGGACCACCTCCAGGATGGCCCCGGTGTGGGCGGGCAGGACAAAGGGGGGAAGCACCTCCCGCACCACCTGGGCCACCTCCGAGGCCGCAAGCAGGTACCCAGCCCGAATCCCCCCCAGGGAAAAGGCCTTGGAGAAGGTGCGCAGGAAGGCCACATGGGGGTTTCCCCGGCCCAGAAGGCTTAGGTCGGTGCCGGAGAACTCCCGGTAGGCCTCGTCCACCACCAGAAGCCCCCCCACCTCCTTGGCCCTCTCGGCCAAGGCCCAAAGGGCCTCTTCGGGGAAAAGGGCCCCCGTGGGGGCGTGGGGGTTGGGCAGGAATAGGACCCCGCCCTGGAAGGCGGAAAGAAGCGCCTCCAAGGGCAAGGCGAATCCCTCCTCCCCTGCCTCCAAGGGCAGGGCCCGGTAAGGGGTGCCCGTCACCCGGGCGGCGTGGGCGTAGTGGGGAAAGGAGGGGCTTACGTCCAAGACCTCCTCCGCCGCCGCCGCCAGGGCCAGGATGAGGAGGTTGGAACCCGGGGCCAGGACGATGCCCTCCTCCGGCCACCCCACCTGGGCGGCAAGCCTTTGCCGCAAGGCCTCGGCGTGGATCTCCGGGTACCGGTTCCAGGGAAGAAGGGCCAGGCGCCTCAGGGCCTCCGCCTTCAGGGCCTGGGGAAGGTCAAAGGGGCTTTCGTTCTGGTCCAGCTTCACCGGGGCCTCCACCTTCTTGTAGGGATAGGGGGGGATACCCCGGAGGTGTGCCTTAAAGGCCCGCATGGGTCAAGTATAGCTAGAAGTGGGCGTAACCCCGCCGCTCTACGGGCGCGCCCAGGAGGTACACTCCCTCCCCCTCGGAGACCCGTCCGGCACGGAAAAGGGGAAGCCCCGCCTCCTTCGCCCGGGCCAGGACCTGGGCCTCCCGCTCGGGGGGAACCGCCAGCACCGCCTCAAACTCCTCTCCCCCATAGAGGACCAGCTCGCGGGCTTGGGCCTTATCCCCGGCAAAGGCCAGCACATCGGGGTAAAGGGGAAGGGCCTCGAGGTCCACCCGCACCCCGAGCTCGGCCAGCTGCCAGAGGGTTTCCGCCAGGCCATCGGAGGAGTCCAGGCTACCCCGGAGGAGGCCCTGGAGGCTCAGGAGCTCCAGCCGGGGCAGGGGGTAGAAGGCCGCCTGGCGGATCCTGGGGTAGGCCCCCAGGTCCCTGCCCTGGTAGTGGGCCCGGATGGCCGCCCCCGTCCTGCCCCAGCGGTCCCCGGCCAGGTAGAGGAGGTCCCCGGGAAGGGCCCTGCGGGGCAAGGGAGCCTCCGCCCGCGCGAAGCCGGAAACGGTGAGGGCCACCTCCTGCCCAGCGTTGGTATCGCCCCCCAAAAGAGGGGCCTGAAGCCGCCTGGCCGCCTCCGCCGCCCCCCTTGCCAGCTCCAGGGCGAACGTCTCCTCGAGGTCCGGGGGCAGGAAGAGCCCCAGGGTAAACCCCAAGGGCCTCCCCATCTTGGCTATCAGGTCCGAGGCGGTGGCCGCCACCCCCCGGAAGCCCACCTCAAAGGGCCCCATGCCCGAAAGGGCCACCTCCCGGTAGAGGAAACCGTCCGTCTTCAAAAGCCAGGCCACCTCCCCCACCCAAACCCCCCCGGCGTCATCCCCGGGGGGCAGGGGAGCCTCCGGGGGATAACCGATGGGGGCAAGCTTCCCAAGAAGCGCCCGCTCGCCCAAGTCCTTAAGCCGCATATGCCCAGGCTAGGGTATCATGGCGGGGTGTGCCGGGTTGACCTTTGCCTCACGCCGGCCCGTGGCCCCCTGGTCCTGGTGGAGGTCCTTCCCGCAGGCAGCCTCCTCAGCCAGCTCCTGGCCCAGGGGGCCGCGGAGGTCTGGGTAGCCCCAGGGCCCAAGGTGGCCCGCCTTTTAGCCCAGGAGCTGGGCCAAGGGGTTCTCCTCCTGGGCGAGGTGGAGGGCTTCCCCCCCGAGGGCTTCCACGGCCGGCTCTCCCTGGTGGACCTGGAAAGGACCCGCGTGGAGGGGAAAAGGGCCATCCTGGTAGCCCCTCTCCTCAACGCGAGCCTCCTGCCCGGGGAGGAGGAGGTGTACGTGGCGGGCTTCCGCAACGCCAAAGCAGTCCTGGAGGCCTTCCGCGGCCTGGAGGGGCTGGTCCTTAGGCCTTCCGGCGCCCCCAACCCCCTTCTCTCCGCGGTGGTGGCAGCGGGATTCTTGCAGAAACGCCTCTTCCCCGAGTCCTCCGCCACCTTAGCCACCGCCCTCCTCAAGGCCTTCCCCGACCCCCAGGAGGCCCTTTTCCAAAGCCCGGAGGGCCAGGCCCTCCACAAGGAAGGGCGCACGGAGGAACTGGCCCGGGCCAGCCTCATCGGGGTGGACCCCGTGGTACCCAGGCTCGCCGGGGTGCGCTTCTTCCCCAAGGTGGCCTTTGGCCTAACCCAGGACCGTTACGCCCAGAGGTTTGTGGCATGGAACGGGTAGAGCTCTTAGGCCTTCCCCTGGACCCCGTGGGGATGGAGGAGGCCCTGGCCCGGATCGGGGGCTTCCTGGAGGAGGAGGGCACCCACCAGGTGGTCACCCTGAACCCCGAGATGGCCGTGCGGGCCCAGGAGGACCAGGACCTCAGGCAAGCCATCCTCGAGGCGGAGCTGGTAACCCCGGATGGGGTGGGGATCCTCTGGGCCGCCAAAAGGCTTTTGGGCCTGGAGCTTAAGGAGCGGGTCACCGGGGTGGACCTCACCCTGGCCCTTTTCCGCCGCTTTCCCGGGATCCGGGTCTACCTCCTGGGAGGCAGGCCTGGGGTGGCAATGCGGGCGGCCCTCGAGGCCGGGCGGCTAGGGGCGGAGGTGGTAGGGTACCACCACGGCTACTTCCAGGAGGAGGAAGGGGTGGTGGAGGCGATCCGGCAAAAGGCCCCGGACCTCCTCCTGGTGGGCATGGGGGAAAGGCAGGAAACCTTCATCCACCGGCACAAGGCCCACCTTGGGGCCAAGGTGGCCATGGGGGTGGGGGGCACCCTGGACGTGCTGGCCGGGGAGGCCAAACGCCCCCCGGCCTGGGCCCAGAGGCTTGGCCTGGAGTGGCTCCTCCGGGTGGGCCTGGATCCCAAGCGCTGGAAAAGGGCCCCCAGGCTCTTCCGCTTCGCTTACCTGGTTCTCAAGGAAAGGCGCTAGAATGCGTCCATGGTGACCCCAAGGCGCTTCCTTGCCCTTCTCCTCTTCCTGGGGCTCGGCCTAGCCCAAGGGCTGGTCCTGCCCTTTGAGGGCCCCCAGGGCTTCCGCTTGGCCCAGGCCTTCGCCCAAGGCCTCAAGGCCCCTCCCCCCACCCTCCTGGCCCTTCTCCTGCCCGATCCCCCCTGGCGGGGCGGTTACGATCTGGCCGGGGGGCTTTACACCCGGGCCGGGGCCCGGCTCGCCCAGGCGGCCACGGGGGCCGAATGGGTTCTCCTGGGCAAGGGGGAGGAAAAGGGCTTAAGGCTTTTCCTGGCCCGAAGGGATGGGGTGAAGGAGGGGCTATTCCCCACCCCCAACCTCGCCTGGCTCTGGCTCCAAGGGGAGGGCCTGGCCCCGAAGTTTAGCCCCTTACCCCACCCCACCCTCAGCGAGGAGGAGCTCAGGGCCTTGGCCCAAGGGGAAAACCCGGATCCCCTCCACCAATCCGCCTTGGACCTTAGGGAAGGACGGGGTGCAGGCCTTTTGCAGGGGCTCTTGCCGGAAAGGCTCCTGCTCCTTTGGCAGGACAAGCTTCCCCCCGCCTACCAGGCCTTCGCCCTCCTCTCCCAGGGCAAGCGGGAGGAGGCCCTTAAGCTGGCGGAAACCCTACGGGAAGGGGATGTCCTGGAAAAGGCCGCCGCGGAGCTGGTGTTTAGGGCCCTCGAGGACCCGCGCTGGAAGGAATCGGCCCGGGTCCTGGCCCAAGCCTTCCCCGAACTTCCCCTGGCGTGGGAGGAGGTGAGCTTTGCCGCCTTCTCCGAAGGGAAAGGGGAAGAGGCCAGGGATGCCCTGCTCAGGGCCCTCAGGCTCAGGCCGGATCACTGGCTTTACTGGACCAACCTGGGCTGGGCCTACTACCTCACGGGGGACCTCCCCCGGGCCATCCTGGCCTCAAAGCGGGCGGTGGAGCTCCTGCCCAACGCCACCGCCTACTACAACCTGGGGCTTTTTAAGGCCATCTACGGGGACTTCCTGGGGGCCAAGGCCTTTTACCAACGGGCCTTGAGGCTGGACGAGGGCGAGGACTTCCCCGAGGCCTTAAAGGACCTGGAGGGGCGAACCGAACCCCTGGCCCTTTTCTTCCGGGCCTACGTGTCAGAACGGGCAGGGCTTCCGGCCAAGGCGCTGTACCAGGCCTTCCTGGAAACCCATCCCCGGCATCCCCTGGCCCAGGCGGCCAAGAGGGCCTTGGGCCAGAAAGAGGAGAGGCCCCTTCTGGAGGTGAAGAAGCTTTCCCTGATCCCCGGGGACCTGGAGGCCCGGCCCTTCCACGCGGGGGAAGCGGTCTTCCCGGAGGTGAGACTCGTGGGAGACCCCTACCTTCCCCGCAAGGAGCTGGAAACCCTCCTTTACAGGGAGGGCACCCTGGTTGCCCAGGAGAAGAAACCCCTGGGCTTCCCCCCCCTCACCAGCGCCCTGGAGGAGGTGGCCCCCGCCGTCACCCTGCCCGAGCCCGGGCGGTATGCCCTCGAGGTGCGCTACGGGGAGGCCCAGGTGGTCATCCCCTTGCCGGTGGGGCCGGAAAGCCTGGCGCGGAAGCTCTACGCCCTGGGCCTCGAGGTGCGGGACCTGGATGGCACCCTGCTCCTCAACCCCAAGGAAGCCTTGGGCGCCGAGGGGGACCGCCTCCTCCTGGAAAGGACCCTGGAGGCCCTAAGGCAGGCCGCCCCCCTGGCCACGGGAAGCCGCTTCACTAACCCCCTCACCCAAGGGCCCTACGCCGGGAAGAGCGTGCAGGACCTCCTGAAAAACCCCGCCCCGGAGATGGTGCAGGCCTTTTTCCGGGCAGTGCTGGAAGCCCCGGAACTCCTGGCGGAAAACGACGTGGTGAACGCACTGGTAGCCTGGCTCCTTCAGGGCCAGTAACGCGGTAACGCCCCTGTAACGGCCCCTGGGGTTTACCCTAATCTTGGTCTCATCGGACCGGATTGGAGGCGTATTCGTATGGGCATCCTTCGGCATTGGCGTTTGGGTATTGCAGTGTTGCTGGCAGCGCTGGGTGCTGGTCCTGGCTCGGCTACCGGATACTAGTAAGCAAAAACCTCCCGCCTAGGCGGGAGGTTTTTTGGTGGAGCCGACGGGACTCGAACCCGTGACCTCCTGAGTGCGATTCAGGCGCGCTCCCAGCTGCGCCACGGCCCCACGCGCCCTATATGGTAGCCGGGGGCCCTGGCCTTGTCTAGTCCCCATCCTTGAGCCGCACCTCCACCCGGCCCTTCTTGTCCTTTACGGAAAGCCTGGCCTTGGCCTTGCCCTTCTTGTACTCCGCCTTCCACTCGTCCTTCTTCACCTCGTACTTCACCCGCACCCAGCCCCGGCGGCGAAGGTCCTCGTCGTGGTGGCGGAAGATGGCCTCGGCCTGGGAGTAGCGGTAGACCACCACCAGACCCTGGGGCTCCGGAAAACGCTCCACCACCACCGCCTGGGGAAAGAGGTTAAAGGAGAGGCTTGCGGTGATGCGGAGCTCCAGAGGGCTGGAGGGATTCACCTCGAGGGCCCAGGCTAAAAGGAGCAGGGGTAGCATCCCAAGCATCCTACGCATGCCCATAGCTTAACCCACCCCTCCCCCTGACCCCTGAGCGCCGCCTAAAGTAGACTTTAGGTATGGACGAAGTCTGGCAAAAGCTGGCCGAGCCCTTTCCCCCAGGGGAGGTACAGTGGCGCATCGAAGCCCTCTCCCGGGACAGAAAGCGGGCCCTGGTGGTCCCCTACGTGGACGCCCGCACCGTTTTGGACCGCCTGGACCGGGTGGTGGGCCCGGAGGGGTGGCAGGACGCCTACGAGGTGCTGGCCGACGCCGAGCGCACGGTGAAGGACGAGCGGGGGGAGCGCCGGGAACGCCTGGTGGAGGTGAAGTGCCGCCTCACGGTCCTGGGGGTGACCAAGGAGGACGTGGGGGAGGGGGATTCCCTGAAAGCCGCCTTCTCCGATGCCCTGAAGCGGGCTGCGGTGAAGTTCGGGGTGGGCCGGTACCTCTACCGCCTCGAGAAGCAGTGGGTGGATTACGACCCGGAAAAGGGGCGCTTCACCCCGCCTAGGCTCCCCGAACCCACGGGGGAGGAAACCCCACCCGAAGAGGAAAAGCCCGAGGCCCACCGGCTCATCGACCAGCTTCTGGAAAGGCTTAAGGAAAAGGGCCTGGGCAAGGAGGCCGCCCGGATCGTCACCAAGTACGCCGGTTACGGCAAGACCCCCGAGGAAACCAAGCGGCTTTACGGGGAGCTCAGGGCTCTACTCAAGGGATGAGAATCGTCGCCATCGGGGACCTCCACGCCAACTTCCCCACCCTTTGGCGCATCCTGAAGGCAGAGGGCCTGGCGGATCCTGGGCTTAGGCCCACGGAAGCGCTCCTTTCGGGAAAAACCCACCTGGTCCTCCTGGGGGACCTGGTCCACCCCAAGACCCCGGGGGACTACGGGCGCCTGACGGGGCTTAACCCCTATAACCCCCTGGACCCACACCACCTGCGCCTGGCAGCCGGGGCACAAATCCGGGAGCTCTTCCGGCTAAAGGCCTTTCAGGAGGCAGCCCAGGGGCAGGTGACCATCCTCCTGGGGAACCACGACGAGGCGGTGCTCAAAGGGGAGCCCATCCTGGGAAACCAGCACCTCAGGCACCTGGAGTTCCATCCCGAGCACGGGGGGCGCCCCCTTCCCGAGACCCTGAGGGCCTGGATGAGGGGCTTCCCCCGGGAGGTGGTCTTCCAGGGGGTGCACTTCGCCCATGTGGGCCCCGTGCCCTGGTTGCAGGAATACGACGATCTTTTCTACGCCCAAAGCGAGCCCAAAACCTGGTGGTTCCGCACCCCCGACTACGTAGAGCGGATGGGCTACCGCTTTGGCGTGTACGGCCACGTGCCCATGAAGGAGGGCATCCTCCTAAAGGAGCGCTTCGCCCTCATCGACGCCCTGGACCTGGGGGAGTACCTGGAGATTTTCCCACAGGAAGAGCCCTTGCACCCCCAGGTGAAGCGCCTAAACCATGCTTAACCGCCTCACCTCCCCCAAGGGCATTAGGGAACTCCTGATGCGCCACGGGCTTTTCGCCGACAAGCGCCTGGGGCAAAACTTCCTGGCCTCGGAAGCCCATCTAAGGCGCATCGTGGAGGCGGCCAAACCCTTTACCGGCCCCGTCTACGAGGTGGGGCCCGGCCTTGGGGTTCTTACCCGGGCCCTGGCGGAGGCGGGAGCCCAGGTGACGGCCATTGAAAAGGACCAACGGCTAAAGCCCGTGCTGGAGGAAACCCTAAAGGGCCTTCCCGTTAAGCTGATCTTTGCCGACGCCCTGGCGTTCCCTTGGGAAGAGGTGCCTGAGGGAAGCCTTCTGGTGGCCAATCTCCCCTACAACATCGCCACCCCCTTGGTCACCCGCCTCCTGCAGACGGGCCGGTTTGCCCGCCTGGTCTTTCTGGTGCAGAAGGAGGTGGCCGAACGCATGGTGGCCCGGCCCAATACCCCTTCCTACGGCCTCCTCTCCCTGCGGGTGGCCTACCACGCCCGGGCGGAGAAGCTCTTCGACCTGCCCCCTGGGGCCTTCTTTCCCCCTCCCAAGGTGGTGAGCAGCCTGGTGCGCCTCACCCCCCGGAAGGTGCCGGACGACCCTGCCCTTTTTCAGCTCCTCGAGGCTGCCTTTTCCCAGCGGCGCAAGACCCTGAAAAACACCCTCACCGCCGCCGGATACCCCAAGGAGAAGGTGGAGGAAGCGCTGAAAAACCTAGGCCTACCGAGGGAAATCCGGGCAGAGGCTTTGGATCTATACCATTTCCAGAGGCTGAAGCACCTCCTTTACACCTGGGGTGTAGGTTGTCCTTAACCGATAACTAACGGACCTACACCGATTAGCCACCCCTGTGGTGTAGGGCGGCCCATTTGTCCCGGGGAGGGGGTGATAAGATGGGCGGGAAATGGGGAGGGGGTTTGGGTTTTGGACCTCCTCCTCGTGACAAGAGGCACGAAAGGAGGGGACCTTGGCGCCGATCGCGGAGTACGTGAGCATCCTGATCTACCTGGGGGTGGCCCTTTTCATCGGGGTGGCGGCCCTGGTGGTGGGGGCCCTCCTGGGTCCCAAGAAACCGGGGAAGGCCAAGCTAATGCCCTACGAGTCGGGGAACGACCCAGCGGGGGAGGTCAAGCGCTTTCCCGTCCACTTCTACGTGGTAGCCATGCTCTTCATCCTCTTTGACGTGGAGGTGGCCTTCCTCTGGCCCTATGCGGTGAGCGCAGGCACCCTCGGCCTGTACGGCTTCTTGGGCGTGGCAGGCTTCACCCTGCTCCTCTTCGTGGGCTTCCTCTACGAGTGGTGGAAGGGGGTGATGCGGTGGCACTGAAGGACCTCTTTGAGCGGGATGTACAGGAGCTGGAGCGGGAGGGCATCCTCTTCACCACCCTGGAGAAGCTGGTGGCCTGGGGGCGCTCCAACTCCCTATGGCCCGCCACCTTTGGCCTGGCCTGTTGCGCCATCGAGATGATGGCCTCCACCGACGCCAGAAACGACCTGGCCCGTTTCGGGAGCGAGGTCTTCCGGGCAAGCCCCCGCCAGGCGGACGTGATGATCGTGGCGGGCCGGCTCTCCAAAAAGATGGCCCCGGTCATGCGGCGGGTCTGGGAGCAGATGCCCGACCCCAAGTGGGTGATCTCCATGGGGGCCTGCGCCAGCTCGGGGGGCATGTTCAACAACTACGCCATCGTGCAGAACGTGGACTCGGTGGTGCCGGTGGACGTGTACGTACCCGGCTGCCCCCCACGCCCCGAGGCCCTCATCTACGCGGTGATGCAACTACAGAAAAAGGTGCGGGGCCAGGCGGTCAACGAACGGGGCGAGAGGCTTCCCCCTGTGGCTGCCTGGAAGCGCACCAGGGGGTGAGGTATGCGGCTCAATAGGGTGCTGGAAGAAGCCCGGGCCAAGGGTTACGCCCTGGAGGACAACGGCCTTGGCAACCTCTGGGTGGTGATACCCCGGGAGGCCTTCAAGGAGGAGATGGCCCACTACAAGGCCCTGGGGTTTAACTACCTGGCGGACATCGTGGGCCTGGACTACCTGGAATATCCTGATCCCCGCCCGGAGCGCTTCGCCGTGGTCTACGAGCTGGTCTCCCTTCCCGGGTGGCAGGATGGGGACGGCAGCCGGTTTTTCGTGAGGGTCTACGTGCCGGAGAAGGACCCCAGGCTTTCCAGCGTCACCGACCTTTGGGGAAGCGCCAACTTCCTGGAGAGGGAGGTTTACGACCTCTTTGGGATCGTCTTTGAGGGCCACCCGGATCTGCGCAAGATCCTGACCCCGGAGGACCTCGAGGGCCACCCCCTGCGCAAGGACTTCCCCCTTGGGGAAACCCCCACCCTCTTCCGCGAGGGGCGCTTCATCGTGCCCAGCGAGTTCCGGGCCGCCTTAACCGGCAAAAACCCCGGCCTCACCATGTACCGGGGCGGTAGCCGCAAGGGGTACCGGGCCCTGTGGGCCGACCTCATGAAGGCCAAGGAGGTCAAATGAAGGACTATCTGGACCTAGACCCAAGGGTGGCGGAGGAGCCCAAGGAGCTCCGCACGGAGGTGATGACCCTCAACGTGGGGCCCCAGCACCCCTCCACCCACGGGGTGTTGCGGGTGGTGGTGACCCTGTCGGGCGAAGAGGTCCTGGACCTCGTCCCCCACATCGGCTACCTCCACACCGGGTTTGAGAAGAACATGGAGAACCGGACGTATACGCAGGTGATCACGTATACGCCCCGGATGGACTACCTCCACTCCTTCGCCCACGACCTGGCCTATGCCCTGGCGGTGGAGAAGCTGGTGGGGGCGGTGGTGCCCCCAAGGGCCGAGACCATCCGCATCATCTTGAACGAGCTTTCCCGTCTGGCCAGCCACCTGGTCTTCCTGGGCACCGGGCTTTTGGATCTGGGGGCCCTTACCCCCTTCTTCTACGCCTTCCGCGAGCGGGAAACCATCCTGGACCTCTTCGAGTGGGTTACGGGCCAGCGCTTCCATCACAACTACATCCGTATCGGTGGGGTTAAGGAGGATCTTCCCGAGGAGTTCGTACCCGAGCTTAAAAAGCTTTTGCAGGTGCTGCCCCACCGCATCGACGAGTACGAGGCCCTCTTTGCGGAAAGCCCCATCTTCCACGAAAGGGCCCGGGGCGTGGGGGTCATTCCCCCCGAGGTGGCCATCCACCTGGGCCTCACCGGGGGCTCCCTGAGGGCCAGTGGGGTCAACTACGACGTGCGCAAGGCCTACCCCTATGCGGGCTACGACACCTACCGCTTTGACGTGCCCCTGGGGGAACATGGGGACGTGTTCGACCGCATGCTCATCCGCATCCGGGAGATGCGGGAGTCGGTGAGGATCATCCAGCAGGCCCTGGAGAGGCTGGAGCCAGGGCCGGTGCGGGACCCCAACCCCCAGATCACCCCGCCTCCCAGACATCTTTTGGAAACCTCCATGGAGGCGGTCATCTACCACTTCAAGCACTACACCGAGGGCTTCCATCCCCCCAAGGGGGAGGTGTACGTGCCCACGGAATCCGCCCGGGGTGAGCTGGGCTACTATATCGTCTCCGACGGGGGAAGCATGCCCTACCGGGTCAAGGTGCGGGCCCCGAGCTTCGTGAACCTGCAAAGCCTCCCCTACGCCTGCAAGGGGGAACAGGTGGCCGACATGGTGGCCATCATCGCCAGCTTGGACCCGGTGATGGGGGATGTGGACCGATAGGATGAAAAGGGCCTTGAAGGGACTAGGTTGGCTGAGGACCACAAGGAGCCCGGGGCTAGGTTGGCTAGGGGATAAAAGGGCCCCGAAGGGGCTAGGTTGGCTAGGGGATAAAAGGGCCCCGAAGGGGCTAGGTTGGCTAGGGGATAAAAGGGCCCCGAAGGGGCTAGGTTGGCTAGGGAGGAAAGATGGGGTTCTTTGACGACAAGCAGGACTTCCTGGAGGAAACCTTCGCCAAGTATCCACCGGAGGGGCGACGCTCCGCCATCATGCCCCTCTTGAGGCGGGTGCAACAAGAGGAGGGCTGGATCCGTCCCGAACGCGTGGAGGAGATTGCCCGCCTGGTGGGCACCACGGCCACGGAGGTCCTGGGGGTGGCAAGCTTCTACTCCTACTACCAGTTCGTGCCCACGGGGCGTTACCACCTTCAGGTGTGCGCCACCTTGAGCTGCAAGCTAGCCGGGGCCGACGAGCTTTGGGATTACCTCACGGAAACCCTGGGCATCGGCCCGGGGGAGGTGACCCCGGATGGCCTTTTCAGCGTGCAGAAGGTGGAGTGCCTGGGAAGCTGCCACACGGCCCCTGTGGTGCAGGTGAACGACGAACCCTACGTGGAGTGCGTGACCCGGGCGAGGCTTGAGGCGCTCCTGGAAGGCCTTAAGGCGGGCAAGCGCCTCGAGGAGATCCAGCTTCCCGGCAAATGCGGGCACCACGTGCACGAGGTGGAGGTATGACCGGGCCCATCGTTTCCGGACGCGACCCCCGTTTTGAAAAAACCCTCTACGCCCACGTGGGCCAGGAGGGAAGCTGGACCCTGGACTATTACCTGAGGCACGGGGGGTACGAGACCGCCAAGCGGGTTCTAAGGGAGAAGACCCCGGAGGAGGTCATCGAGGAGGTGAAGCGCTCGGGGCTCAGGGGCCGGGGCGGGGCGGGCTTTCCCACGGGGGTGAAGTGGGGCTTCATGCCCAAGGATGGGAAGCAACACTACCTGATCTGCAACGCCGACGAGTCCGAGCCGGGCAGCTTTAAGGACCGCTACATCATGGAGGACGTGCCCCACCTCCTCCTCGAGGGCATGATCCTGGCGGGCTACGCCATAAGGGCCACGGTGGGGTACATCTACGTGCGGGGGGAGTACCGCAAGGCCGCGGACCGCCTCGAGGCCGCCATCCGGGAGGCCCTCGCCCGAGGCTACCTGGGGGAGAACCTCTTCGGCAGCGGCTTCTCCTTCCACGTGCACGTGCACCGGGGGGCCGGAGCCTACATCTGCGGGGAAGAAACCGCCCTCATGAACTCCCTGGAGGGCTTAAGGGCCAACCCCCGCCTGAAGCCGCCCTTCCCCGCCCAGTCCGGCCTCTGGGGCAAGCCCACCACCATCAACAACGTGGAAACCCTGGCCTCGGTGGTGCCCATCCTGGAGCGGGGCGCGGACTGGTTCGCCAGCATGGGCACCGAGGGGTCCAAGGGGATGAAGCTCTACCAGATCTCCGGCCCCGTGAGGCGGCCCGGGGTTTATGAGCTCCCCATGGGCACCACCTTCCGGGAACTCATCTACGATTGGGCGGGAGGACCTCTGGAACCCATCCAAGCCCTCATCCCCGGCGGCTCCTCCACCCCGCCCTTGCCCTTCACCGATGAGGTCCTGGACACCCCCATGAGCTACGAGCACCTGCAGGCCAAGGGCTCCATGCTGGGCACGGGAGGGGTAATCCTCATCCCGGAAAGGGTCAGCATGGTGGACGCCATGTGGAACGTGACCCGCTTCTACGCCCACGAGTCCTGCGGCAAGTGCACTCCCTGCCGGGAGGGAGTAGCGGGCTTCATGGTGAACCTCTTCGCCAAGATCGGCTCCGGGGAAGGGGAGGAGAAGGACGTGGAGAACCTGGAGGCCCTTCTGCCCCTCATCGAGGGCCGGAGCTTCTGCCCCCTGGCGGATGCGGCGGTATGGCCGGTGAAAGGCTCCTTGAAGCACTTTAAGGACCAGTACCTGGCCCTGGTGCGGGAAAAGAAGCCCGTGCCCAGGGTGAACCTCTGGAGGTGAAGGGTGGTTAAGGTCAAGGTCAACGACCGCGTGGTGGAGGTGCCCCCGGGGACCAGCGTCATGGACGCGGTCTTCCACGCGGGGTACGACGTGCCCCTCTTCTGCTCGGAAAAGCACCTCTCCCCCATCGGGGCCTGCCGCATGTGCCTGGTGCGCATCGGCCTGCCCAAAAGGGGTCCGGACGGCAAGCCGGTCCTGAACGACCAGGGAGAGCCCGAGATCGCCTGGCAACCCAAGCTGGCGGCCAGCTGCGTCACCGCCGTGGCGGAGGGCATGGTGGTGGACACCCTCTCGGAGGTGGTGCGGGAGGCCCAGGCGGGGATGGTGGAGTTCACCCTCCTCAACCACCCCCTGGACTGCCCCACCTGCGACAAGGGCGGGGCCTGCGAGCTCCAGGACCGCACGGTGGAGTACGGGCTTTACGAGAAGTACTACCAGAAGGCCCCCCTCCAGCTTCCCACCTACACCCGCTTTGAGTTCACCCGCCGCCACGTGGACAAGCACCATCCCCTGTCTCCCTTCGTGGTGCTGGACCGGGAGCGGTGCATCCACTGCAAGCGCTGCGTGCGCTACTTTGAGGAGATCCCGGGGGACGAGGTCCTGGACTTCATCGAGCGGGGGGGGCACACCTTCATCGGCACCATGGACTTCGGGCTTCCCTCGGGGTTTTCCGGGAACATCACCGACATTTGCCCGGTGGGGGCCCTTCTGGACCTCACCGCCCGCTTCCGGGCCCGCAACTGGGAGATGGAGGAAACCCCGAGCCACTGTGCCCTCTGCCCCGTGGGGTGCGGGATCACCGCGGACACCCGTAGCGGCGAGCTCCTAAGGATCCGCGCCCGGGAAGTCCCCGAGGTGAACGAGATCTGGCTTTGCGATGCCGGCCGGTTCGGGCACGAGTGGGCGGACGAGAACCGGATCAAATACCCCCTGGTGCGGAAAGGGGAAAAGCTGGTGGAGACCACCTGGGAGGAGGCCTTCGCCGCCCTGCGGGAGGGCCTTAAGGGGGCCCGGAAGGAGGAGGTGGGCATCTATCTGGCCCACGACGCCACCCTCGAGGAGGGCCTCATGGCGGCCGAGCTGGCCCGGGCGCTAGGCACCCCTCACCTGGACTTCCAGGGCCGCACCGCCGCCCCGGCAAGCCTCTTCCCCGCCGCCACCTTGGAGGACCTCCTCTTGGCCGACTTCGCCCTGGTTCTGGGTGACCCCACGGAGGAGGCCCCCATCCTCCACCTCCGCCTGAGCGAGTTCGTGCGGGACCTAAAGCCCGCCCCCAGGCTCGCCCACGGCACCCCCTTTGCCGACCTGGCCATCAAGGAGAGGATGCCCCGCCGCACCGACAAGATGGCCCTCTTCGCCCCCTACCGCGCCCCCTTGATGAGATGGGCCGGCATCAAAGAGGTCCACGCCCCGGGGGAGGAGCGGGAAATCCTCCTGGCCCTTCTTGGGGAAAAGGAGGGAGGAAAGGCGGTGGCCCAGGCCAAGGAGGCCTGGGAGAAGGCCCAAAACCCCGTCCTCATCCTGGGGGCCGGGGTCCTGCAGGATGCGGTGGCGGCGGAAAGGGCAAGACTCCTTTCGGAGCGCAAGGGGGCCAAGGTGCTTCCCATGACCCCGGCGGCGAACGCCCGGGGCCTCGAGGCCCTGGGGGTCTGGCCCGGGGAGAAGGGGGCGGCCTGGGACGAGCCCGGAAGCCCCTACGCCTACTACGGCTACGTGCCCCCGGAAGGAGCCCTTAGGGACAAGCGCTTCCTGGTGATGCACCTAAGCCACCTCCACCCCCTGGCGGAGCGGTACGCCCATGTGGTCCTCCCCGCCCCCACCTTCTACGAGAAGCGGGGGCGCGTGGTGAATCTGGAAGGGCGGGTCCTCTACCTCAACCCCGCCCCCATCGAAAACGGCGAGGCGGAGGGAGCCATCCAAGCCCTGGCCCTGCTGGCCGAGGCCCTGGGGGTTAGGCCGCCCTTCAGGCTGGGCCTCGAGGTGGAGCGGGAACTCAAGAAAAAGGTGCCCGCCCCCAACGGCCTCCTCGTCCACCGCACCC
The DNA here is from genome assembly GCF_022760955.1 of Thermus neutrinimicus. Lineage (NCBI taxonomy): Bacteria > Thermotogati > Deinococcota > Deinococci > Thermales > Thermaceae > Thermus > Thermus neutrinimicus. Next base: position 41,119 of record NZ_JAKTNU010000008.1, on the reverse strand, counting down.
AGCGCCTCCGGCCCAAGGCCCAGGAGGGAAGGCTCTACCTCAGGCCCACCATGTGGAGGGCCTGGCAGCTTACGGGCAAGGTGAAGGAGGCCGTGCGCCCCGAGCTTTGGGTCCACCCGGAAACCGCCAAGGCCGAGGCCCTCTTGGAGGGGGCCCAGGTGGAGGTGGAGGGCCCCTTGGGCCCGGTCTTGGCCCAGGTGGTCCACCGGGAGGACGTGCCCAAGGGCTTCCTCTACCTTTCCGCCTTGGGTCCCTTTGCGGGTCGCCGGGCGGAGGCCAAGGTGTTGGTTCCCACGGGAGGTGAGGCATGAACCCCTACCCCTTGGATCCCTACTGGATGGTGGCCCTGAAGGCCTTCTTGGTGGTGGTGGGCCTCCTCACCGCCTTCGCCTTCATGACCCTGATCGAACGCCGCCTCCTGGCCCGCTTCCAGATCCGCCTGGGCCCCAACCGGGTGGGGCCCTTGGGGCTCTTTCAGCCCGTGGCCGACGCCATCAAGAGCATCTTCAAGGAGGACCTGGTGGTGGAGCGGGCGGACAAGGTACTCTTTGTCCTGGCTCCCTTGATCGGGGTGATCTTCGCCCTCTTGGCCTTCGGGGCCATTCCCTTCGGCCCCCCGGGAAGCTTCTTCGGCTACCAGCCCTGGGTATTGAACCTGGACCTGGGCCTCCTCTATCTCTTCGCCGTGAGCGAGATGGCCATCTACGGCATCTTCCTGGCGGGCTGGGCCTCGGGGAGCAAGTATAGCCTCCTGGGCTCCTTGCGTTCCTCGGCCAGCCTCATCTCCTACGAGCTGGGCCTCGGTATCGCCCTCCTCTCCCCCGTGCTCTTGGTGGGAAGCCTCAACCTGAACGACATCGTGAACTGGCAAAAGGAACACGGTTGGCTGGCCCTTTACGCCTTCCCCGCCTTCCTCATCTACAGCATCGCCGCCTTGGCGGAAGCCGCCCGCACCCCCTTTGACCTACCCGAGGCGGAGCAGGAACTGGTGGGGGGGTACCACACGGAGTACAGCTCCATCAAGTGGGCCCTCTTCCAAATGACCGAGTACATCCACTTCATCACCGCCAGTGCCCTCATCCCCACCCTCTTCCTGGGGGGCTGGACCATGCCCTTCCTCAACATCCCCTACCTCTGGATGTTCCTCAAGATCGCCTTTTTCCTCTTCCTCTTCATCTGGATCCGGGCCACCTGGTTCCGGTTGCGCTACGACCAGCTCCTGCGCTTTGGCTGGGGGTTCCTCTTCCCGGTGGCCCTGATCTGGTTCCTGGTGACCGCCCTGGTGGTGGCCTTAGACCTTCCCCGCTCCTACCTCCTCTACCTTTCCCTGGTCGCCTTCTTGGTCCTTCTGGGAGCGGTGATCTATAGCCCCAAACCCGCCCGCAAAGGAGGTGGCGCATGACCCTAAAGGCCCTGGCCCAAAGCCTCGGCATCACCCTCAAGTACCTCTTCTCCAAGCCGGTGACCGTTCCCTACCCCGATGCCCCCGTGGCCCTTAAGCCCCGCTTTCACGGACGGCACGTGCTCACCCGCCACCCTAACGGCCTGGAAAAGTGCATCGGTTGCTCCTTGTGCGCGGCCGCCTGTCCCGCCTATGCCATCTACGTGGAGCCCGCGGAAAACGACCCGGAGAACCCGGTTTCGGCGGGGGAGCGCTACGCCAAGGTCTACGAGATCAACATGTTGCGGTGCATCTTCTGCGGGCTTTGCGAGGAGGCCTGTCCCACCGGGGCCATCGTGCTGGGCTACGACTTTGAAATGGCCGACTACGAGTACTCTGACCTCATCTACAGCAAGGAGGACATGCTGGTGGACGTGGTGGGCACCAAGCCCCAGCGCCGGGAGGCCAAGATCACCGGCAAACCCGTGAAGCCCGGCTACGTGGTGCCCTACGTCCGCCCGGAGCTGGAAGGGGTCAAAGCCCCCACCAAAGGAGGCGAACGATGAGCCCCTGGGAAGCCTTTGCCCTCCTGCTAATCCTTTTCACCGGGGTCCTGGTGGTCACCCTGAAAAACGCCATCCACGCCGCCTTGGCCCTCATCGGCAACTTCCTGATCCTGGCCGGGATCTACGTGGCCCTCGAGGCCCGCTTCCTGGGCTTCATCCAGATCATCGTGTACGCCGGGGCCATCGTGGTCCTCTTTCTCTTCGTGATCATGCTCCTCTACGCCGCCCAGGGCGAGGTGGGCTTTGACCCCCTGGTGCGAAGCCGCCCCCTGGCCGCCCTTCTGGCCCTGGGGGTGGCCCTGACCCTCCTTTCCGGGCTTTGGGGCCTGAACCTGGCCTTTACCCAGGACCTGCGGGGGGGCCTGCCCCAGGCCCTGGGACCCCTTCTTTACGGGGACTGGCTCTTCGTCCTGCTGGCGGTGGGCTTCCTTCTCATGGCGGCCACGGTGGTGGCGGTGGCCCTGGTGCAACCTGCCCGCCCCTTGGATGCCCTAAGCCCTGAGGAGCGCAAGGAGGAAAAGGAGGTGGTGCGGTGAGCTACCTGTTCGCCTCCGCCCTCCTCTTCGCCCTGGGGGTCTATGGGGTCTTGACCCGCAGGACCGCCATCCTGGTCTTCCTCTCCATCGAGCTCATGCTGAACGCCGCCAACCTCTCCCTGGTGGGCTTTGCCCGGGCCTTCGGCCTGGAAGGCCAGGTGGCGGCCCTCATGGTCATCGCCATCGCCGCCGCCGAGGTGGCGGTGGGGCTAGGCCTCATCGTGGCCATCTTCCGCCACCGGGAGAGCACCGCGGTGGACGACCTCTCGGAGCTTAGGGGGTAAGCATGTGGCTTCTTCTGACCATTCTCCTGCCCCTTTTGGGCTTCGCCCTTCTCGGGCTTTTCGGAAAGCGGATGAGAGAACCCCTCCCCGGGGTCCTGGCCTCGGCCCTGGTCCTGGCCTCCTTCCTGGTGGGGGTTGGCCTTCTCCTTTCGGGCGGGGCCCGCCTCGAGGTAGGCTGGCTACCCGGGATCCCCTTTAGCCTGCTTCTGGACAACCTCTCTGGCTTCATGCTCCTCATCGTCACCGGGGTGGGCTTCCTCATCCACGTTTACGCCATCGGCTACATGGCCGAGGATCCGGGCTATAGCCGCTTCTTCGCCTACTTCAACTTCTTCATCGCCATGATGCTCACCCTGGTCCTGGCCGACTCCTACCCGGTGATGTTCATCGGCTGGGAAGGGGTGGGCTTGGCCAGCTTCCTCCTCATCGGTTTCTGGTACAAGAACACCCAGTACGCCGACTCCGCCCGCAAGGCCTTCATCGTGAACCGCATCGGCGACCTGGGCTTCATGTTGGGCATGGCCATCCTGTGGGCCCTTTACGGCACCCTTTCCATCAGCGAGCTCCAAGAGGCCCTGGAAGGCCCCTTGAAGAACCCCAGCCTCCTGGCCCTGGCGGGCCTCCTCCTCTTCCTGGGGGCGGTGGGCAAAAGCGCCCAGGTGCCCCTCATGGTCTGGCTTCCCGATGCCATGGCCGGTCCCACCCCGGTTTCCGCTTTGATCCACGCGGCCACCATGGTGACCGCCGGGGTCTACCTCATCGCCCGCAGCTCCTTCCTCTACGCCAACCTCCCCGACGTTTCCTACACCATCGCCGTCATCGGGCTCATCACCGCCCTTTACGGGGCCCTTTCCGCCTTTGGCCAGACCGATATCAAGAAGATCGTGGCCTACTCCACCATCAGCCAGCTGGGGTACATGTTCCTGGCCGCCGGGGTAGGGGCCTACTGGGTGGCCCTCTTCCACGTCTTCACCCACGCTTTCTTTAAGGCCCTCCTCTTCCTGGCCTCGGGGAGCGTGATCCACGCTTTGGGTGGGGAACAGGATGTGCGCAAGATGGGCGGCCTTTGGAAGCACCTGCCCCTAACCCGCTGGCACGGGCTCATCGGGGCCCTAGCCTTAGGGGGCCTGCCCCTCCTCTCGGGCTTCTGGTCCAAGGACGCCATCCTCACCGCCACCCTCACCTACCCCTTTGGCGGCCTGGGCTTCTACCTGGGGGCCCTCTTCGTGGCGATCCTCACCGCCATGTACGCCATGCGCTGGTTCGTTCTGGTCTTCCTGGGCGAGGAACGGGGCCACCACCATCCCCACGAGGCCCCTCCCGTGATGCTCTGGCCCAACCACCTTTTGGCCCTGGGCTCGGTGCTGGCCGGGTACCTGGCCCTGCCCCATCCCTTACCCAACCTCCTCGAGCCCTTCTTGAAGCCCACCCTGGCGGAGGTGGAGGCCCACCACCTCTCCTTGGGAGCAGAGTGGGGTCTCATCGCCCTCTCGGGGGTGGTGGCCCTCGTGGGGCTCTGGCTGGGCTACACCTTCTTCCAGAGGAGGACCTTCCCCACCTGGTACGTCACCTTTGAGGCCTGGAGCCGGGAAAGCTTCTATGCGGACCGGGTCTACAACGCCCTTTTGGTGAACCCCTTGAAGGCCCTGGCGGAGGCCCTCTTCTACGGGGACACCGGCCTCCTTCGCGGCTACTTTGGCCTGGGCGGGACGGTGCGGAACCTGGGACAGGGCATCGCCCGCCTGCAGACCGGCTATCTAAGAGTCTACGCCCTGCTTTTCGTGCTGGGCGTTCTGGTGTTGTTGGGGGTGATGCGGTGGTAGTCCTGGCGATCCTCCTACCCATCCTCTTCGGCCTCCTCCTCCTCCTGGGCCTTCCCCGCACCCTGGGGGTTTGGGGAGCGGGATTGGGCTTCCTCCTGAACCTCTACCTCTTCCTCACCCACCCAGGCGGGATGGCCCACGAGGTAACCCTTCCCTTGCTTCCCGGGTTCGGGGTTTACTGGGCCTTTGGGCTGGATGGGCTTAGCGCCCTATTCTTCCTCACCATCGGCCTTACCGTCTTCCTGGGGGCTTTGGTGGCCCAGGTGGAGGGGCGGTTTTTGGGACTTGCCCTTCTCATGTCCGGCCTCCTCCTGGGGCTTTTCGCCGCCCGGGACCTCCTGGTCTTCTACCTGTTCTTTGAAGCGGCCCTGATCCCCGCCCTCCTCATGCTCCTCTTCTATGGCGGTGAGGGTCGGCTTAGGGCCCTCTACACCTTCCTCCTCTTCACCCTGGCGGGCTCCTTGCCCATGCTGGCCGCCATCCTGGCGGTGAAGGCCCTGGGGGAAAGCCCCAGCTTCCTCCTCGAGGACCTCCTGGCCCACCCGGTGGGGGGAAGCGCCGCCTTCTGGGTGTTTTTGGGCTTTGCCCTGGCCTTTGCCATCAAGACACCCCTTTTCCCCCTGCACGCCTGGCTTCCCCTCTTCCACCAGGAAAACCATCCCTCGGGGCTGGCCGACGCCCTGGGCACCCTCTACAAGGTGGGGGTCTTCGCCTTCTTCCGCTTCGCCATCCCCTTAGCCCCGGGAGGATTTGCGGAGCTTCAGGGGCTTCTCCTCTTCCTGGCGGCCATCTCCGCCCTCTACGGGGCCTGGGTGGCCTTCTCCGCCAAGGACTTCAAGACCCTTTTGGCCTACGCCGGGGTTTCCCACATGGGGGTGGCCGCCTTAGGGGTCTTCTCCGGCACCCCGGAAGGGGCCATGGGGGGGCTTTACCTGCTGGCGGCGAGCGGCGTCTACACGGGGGGGCTTTTCCTCCTGGCGGGTAGGCTTTACGAAAGGCTTCACACCCTGGAGATGGGGCGCTTCCGGGGCCTTGCGGAAAGCGCCCCCGGGCTGAGCGCCCTGGCCCTCTTCCTCTTCCTGGCCATGGTGGGGCTTCCCGGGCTTTCCGGCTTTCCGGGAGAGCTTATGACCCTCCTTGGGGCCTACAAGGCCAGCCCCTGGCTCACCGCCCTCGCCTTCCTCTCGGTGATCGCCGGGGCCGCCTACGCCCTCACCGCCTTCCAGAAGGTCTTCTGGGAGGAGGGTCAAAGGGGAGCGGAGGACCTTAAGGGGGCGGAATGGCCCTTCGCCTTCCTGGCGGTGGCCGCCTTGGTCCTCATGGGCGTCTTCCCCGGGTTCTTCGTAAAGGGCCTTGAGCCTCTGGCGGAGGCCTTCGCCAAGATCCTTGGAGGTGGCGCATGACCCTTTTGCTGCTGAGCTTCTTTGCCGTAGTCCTCACCCTTTTGGGCTTCTTCGTTTCCGTACCCCTTTTCAAGCGCCTCACCATCCTGGGGCTCTCCTTGGCCCTTCTTTCCCTCCTTCTCACTTGGGGAACGCCCTTCGCCCTTGGCCCCTACCAGGTGGACGGCATCGCCCAGGTCTTCACCCTGCTCGCCCTTTTGGGAGCCCTCTGGACCGTGGGGCTGGTGCGCACCCGGCGGTTTGAGTTCTACCTCCTGGTCCTCTACGCCGCCTTGGGGATGCACCTTCTCGCCTCCACCAAAAACCTCATCCTGATGCTGGTGGCCCTCGAGGCCCTCTCCCTCCCCCTCTACGCCCTGGCCACCTGGCGGCGGGGAGAAGGCCTGGAAGCCGCCCTAAAGTACTTCCTCCTGGGGGCATTGGCGGCCGCCTTCTTCCTCTACGGCACCGCCCTCCACTACGGGGCCACGGGAAGCCTCCTGGCGGGAACCCCGGGCGAGGGTCCCCTTTACGCCTTGGCCCTAGGCCTCCTCTTGGTGGGGCTTGGCTTCAAGGTGGCCCTGGCCCCCTTCCACTTCTGGACCCCGGATGTCTACCAGGGTAGCCCCACCCCGGTGGTGCTCTTCATGGCCACGGGGGTGAAGGCGGCGGCCTTCGCCGCCCTCCTCCGGGTGGTGGGCCCGGGGGCCCTGGATGCCCTGGCCCTCCTCATCGCCCTCTCCGTGATCCTGGGGAACCTGGCGGCCTTGGGCCAGAAGGAGGCCAAGCGGCTCCTCGCCTACAGCTCCATCGCCCACGCCGGGTACATGGCCTTGGCCCTGTACACGGGGAACCTGCAGGCCCTAGGCTTCTACCTCCTCACCTACGTGCTGGCCACGGGGCTGGCCTTTGCCGTGCTCTCGGAGATCTCCCCCGACCGCGTGCCCCTGGAGAGGCTAAAGGGCCTCTTCCACCAAGACCCCCTCCTGGGCCTTGGCCTCTTCGTCTCCTCCCTCTCCCTCTTGGGCCTGCCCCCGCTGGCGGGCTTTTGGGGCAAGTACCTGGTCTTCAGCGAGGCCGCCAAGGCAGGGGCCTGGGGGCTTTTGGTCCTGGCCCTGATCACCAGCGCGGTAAGCGCCTACTACTACCTGGCCCTGGGTTTGGCGGTGTTCCAGAAGGGGGCCGCCGAGGCCCACCCCCGCCCCTTGGCCCGGAGCGTGGCCCTGGGGGTGGCGCTTCTCCTCATCCTGCTAGGCCTCATCCCCGGGGCGGTTCTGCCCGCCCTGGCCGCGGGCTAAGCCGGGGCTTGCCGGCCATAGGGCATCCCTCGAGGGTCCCAGGGCACCTTCCGTGCCCCGGGACCTGGGACTTGTCCCATCCCAGGTTTACACTCAAGGCATGGAGGACCCCCTGGCCCATCTGCCGCGGGAGCTTTTGCACAAGGATCCCCTGGGCTACGTGGCCCGGGGAGCCCAGACCCTGCCCAAGGAGCTTCGGGGAGCCTGGCTCCTAGGGGTGGTGAGCGGCTTCCTTTGGCCGGAGGCCCCTGCGCCCAAGGACCTCTCCGCCTTGTTCCGCCGCAGCGAGGGAGCCTGGCGGGAGGCGGAGGCGTACTTCCTGGAAACGGGCCTAGATTTCCCCGTGTTGGTGAGCGAGTGGGCGAGGGAGGCCCTGGACCCCCTTCTCCACCGCAAGAAGGAACCTCCCTGGGAAAGTCTTACCCTGGCCTTCCACGGAGGGCAAAAGCTGGGGCGGTACCTGCGGAGCCAGGCTAGGGGTTAACCACTACCCGCACCACCCGCCACCTTAACCCCTGAAGCTCCATCAGCAAACCGGTTTGCGGGTCATTCCCGTGGTGGACCAAAACCCGGGATAGCCCCTGCCGTTTGAGCCGCCACTGGCGCACCTCCTCCAGACCCACCTCCCCCGGGTCTTTCCCCGTGCCCAAGCTGGCAAGGCCCTCAGGGGTAAGCAGGGCATCCACCAGGGCCCGGATTAAACCCCCGGCCAAGAGCACTCCCAAGGCCGCAAAGGGGTCCTCCTGGGTCCTTTCCAGCTCCTTAACCATGGCGGCATGGAGATCCGCCTCGAGGCCCTCCCTAACCCGGGGAAAGTCCACGTACCGCTCCAACGCCACCGCATCCCGGCCCTCGATGGCCTTCTGAAGGCCCCGTAGGGCAAAGTAAGGGGAAAAAACCAGGTAGCCTCCCAAAGCCAGGAGGAGGATCCCCACCCACCAGCGGGCTTTCATGGGGCTACTCTAGCCAGTATAGACGCTGGCGTCAATCCTTAAAGGATGCGCTTTCCCAGGAGGCTTAGGGCCAACCCCACCATCATCTCCGCCGTGCGGTTGCGCTCGTCCAGAATGGGGTTTACCTCCACCAGGTCCAGGCTCCGCACCCGGCCCGACTGGGCCAGGATCTCCATGAGGAGGTGCGCCTCCCGGTAGGAAAGACCTCCGGGCACCGGGGTCCCCACCCCGGGAGCCAGGGTGGGGTCCAGGACGTCGGCGTCCAGGGAAACGTGGAGGGGAAGGCCGTCGAGCCTTTCCAAAACCTCCTCGGCGATACGGGCCACCCCCAGGCGGTCCACCTCGTGCATGGTGTAAACCCTGACCCCCATTTCCCCAAGCAGCCGCTTCTCCCCAGGGTCCAGGCTCCGCACCCCCACCAGGACCACCCTCTTGGGGTCCACCGCCTGAAAGGCCTCGGTGAGGCGGGGGTGCCCAAGCCCGCAGAGCACCGCCAGGGGCATGCCGTGAATGTTTCCCGAAGGGCTGGTTTCGGGGGTGTTGAAGTCCGCATGGGCGTCCACCCAGACCACCCCCAAGGGCTCCTTGGCCACCCCGCTCACCGAGCCCATGCTCAGGGAATGGTCCCCGCCCAAGACGATGGGAAACACCCCTTCTGGCAGGGAACGGAGCCGCTCCTTGAGCTCGAGGGAAGCCTTTCGGATCTCCTCCAGGTAGGTTTCCCCACCCGGGCGCAAGCCCTTTCGCCTCAGGGTTTCCGCCACGGGTACCCGCACATCCCCCAGGTCCTCCACCGCCAAGCCCAGGGCCTCGAGCTCCTCCGCCAACCGGGCATAGCGCAAGGCGGAGGGCCCCATGTCCACCCCACGCCGGCCCGCACCCAAGTCCATGGGCACGCCCAGGATGGTCACCCGCTCCATGGGGGGCATGCTAGCAGAAACCCCCATGCACCGCTTGGGAACTTTATGCCAGCCCCCTAGGAGAAAGGAACCCTGGGCGCTATACTTAAAAGGATGGAACACCGCAAGGTGGCAAGCATCAACCTAGCCCGCCTCCTGCGGGAAGGAGGCACCGCCAAGGCTACGGGCGTGGTGCAGGAGGCCTTCTGGGTCGGGGAGGAGCGCTTCCCCCTGGAAGGAGAGGCTTCCTGGAAGGTGACGGTTTCCTCGGTGGGCGGGAACGAATACTGGCTCTCGGGGGAGGTGGAGGGCGTGGTCCTCATGGAGTGCCGCCGTTGCCTCAAGCCCACCCCCACCCCCATCCACGCCCACTTCCAGCACCTTCTCCGTTACCAACAGGGCTTGGATGGGCTCGTCTTCCATGAGGAGGCGGAGGAGGAGTACTACGCCTTCGGCGAGCCCGACCTGGACCTTCTCCCCTTCCTCACCGAGGCCTTCGTCACGGAGATGCCCTACACCGTCCTCTGCGAGGAGGGGTGCAAGGGCCTCTGCCCGGTGTGCGGGGCGGACCGCAACCTGGTGGACTGCGGCCACGAGCCGGAGGTCCACCACCCCTTCCTGGGACTTAAAGACCTCCTTCCCGAACTCTAGCGGGTCTGCTATACTACCTGGGGTTTAGCGGGGGCTAAGCCCCCCTGGAGGATTGGAGATGGCCAAGCACCCTGTACCCAAGAAGAAGACCTCTAAGGCGCGGCGCGATGCCCGCAGGAGCCACCACGCCCTGACCCCTCCGACCCTGGTGCCTTGCCCCGAGTGCAAGGCGATGAAGCCCCCCCACACCGTCTGCCCGGAGTGCGGCTACTACGATGGGCGCAAGGTTCTAGAAGTCTAGACCCGGTCAAGACTTAAGGGACCCCGGCTTCCGGGGTCTCAACTTTTTGCGGCATAGACCGGTATAGTGGAGCCCATGACGGGAGGTCAGGCATGAGCGGCATCCTGGCCCTGGGGGCCTACACCCCCGAGAGGGTCATGAAAAACGAGGAGTTTGAGGCTTACCTGGATACCTCGGACGAGTGGATCGTAACCCGCACGGGCATCCGGGAACGGCGCATCGCCGCCGAGGACGAGTACACCTCGGACCTGGCCTTTAAGGCGGTGGAGGACCTCCTCAGGCGGCACCCAGGAGCCCTGGAAGGCGTGGACGGGGTCATCGTGGCCACCAACACCCCTGACGCCCTTTTCCCTGACACCGCCGCCCTGGTCCAGGCCCGCTTTGGCATCCAGGGCTTCGCCTACGACCTGTTGGCGGGTTGCCCGGGGTGGCTCTACGCCCTGGCCCAGGCCCACGCCCTGGTGGAGGCAGGCCTTTCCCGCAAGGTCCTGGTGGTGGGGGCCGAGGCGCTCTCCAAGATCGTGGACTGGAATGACCGGGCCACCGCGGTCCTCTTCGGGGACGCCGGGGGCGCGGCGGTGGTGGGGAGGGTGCGGGAAGGCTTCGGCTTCCGCTCCTTTGTGCTGGGAGCGGACGGCAGCGGAGCCAAGGAGCTCTACCACGCCTGCGTGGCCCCCAGGCTTCCCGACGGCACCTCCATGCGTAACCGCCTCTACATGAACGGGCGGGAGGTCTTCAAGTTCGCCGTGCGGGTGATGAACACCGCCACCCTCGAGGCCATAGAGAAGGCCGGCCTCACCCCGGAGGAGATCAAGGTCTTCGTGCCCCACCAGGCGAACCTCAGGATCATCGACGCCGCCCGGGAGCGCCTGGGCCTTCCCTGGGAGCGGGTGGTGGTGAACGTGGACCGTTACGGCAACACCTCCACCGCCTCCATCCCCCTGGCCCTTAAGGAGGCGGTGGACGAGGGGCGCATCCAAGAGGGGGACCACGTGCTCCTGGTGTCCTTCGGGGCCGGGCTCACCTGGGCGGCCGCGGTGGTCACCTGGGGGGGGGCCTGATGTACGCTGCCCTTTTCCCGGGACAGGGCTCCCAGCGGGTGGGGATGGGGAAAGCCCTCTACCAGGCCTCGCCCGCCGCCAAGGAGGTGCTGGACAGGGCCGAGGCCACCCTGCCCGGCCTCCTCAAGCTCATGTGGGAAGGCCCCGAGGAAACCCTTACCCTCACGGAAAACCAGCAACCCGCCCTCCTGGCGGTGGGCTACGCCGCCTACCGGGCCTTTTTGGCGGAAGGGGGAAAGGAGCCCTCCCTGGCCGCGGGGCACTCCCTGGGGGAATGGACCGCCCACGTGGCCGCGGGTACCCTGGAGCTGGAGGACGCCCTGAGGCTGGTGCGCCTGAGGGGGCGGTACATGCAGGAGGCGGTCCCCCCAGGGGAGGGAGCCATGGCCGCCATCCTAAAGCTTCCCCTAGAGGCCATCCAGGAGGCCTTGGCGGGGCTAGAGGGGGTGGAGGTGGCCAACCTAAACGCCCCTGAGCAGACAGTGATCTCCGGCAAGAAGGAGGCGGTGGAGGAGGCAGCGGAAAGGTTAAGGGAAAAACGGGCCCGGGTGGTCGTCCTGCCGGTTTCCGCCCCCTTCCACTCCTCCTTGATGGCTCCCGCCAGGGAGCGCCTGGCCCAGGACCTGGCCCAGGTGATCCTGAGGAAGCCCCGCTTCCCCGTGTACTCCAACGTGACCGCCAGGCCCGAGGAGGACCCCGAGCGCATCCGCGCGCTTCTCCTGGAGCAGATCACCGCCCCGGTGCGCTGGGTGGAGATCCTAGAAGATATGGAAAAGAGGGGCATCCGGCGCTTTTTGGAGTTCGGAAGCGGGGAGGTGCTGAAGGGCCTCGTGGCCCGCACCCTGAAGGAAGCCCAGGCCCTTTCCGTGGGGGACCCGGAAGGGGTAAGGAAGGCGTTGGAGGTGGAGGATGCGTAAGGCGTTGGTGACAGGGGCCAGCCGGGGCATCGGCCGGGCCATCGCCCTCAGGCTGGCCCGGGAGGGCTACGCCCTGGTGATCCACTACGGCCAGAACCGGGAGAAGGCGGAGGAGGTGGCAGAGGAGGCCAGGAGGCTGGGGAGCCCCCTGGTGGGGGTCTTGGGGGCCAACCTCCTGGAGGCGGAAGCCGCCACGAGCCTGGTCCACGGGGCGGCGGAGATCCTGGGGGGGTTGGACACCCTGGTGAACAACGCCGGCATCACCCGGGACACCCTCCTCATCCGCATGAAGGACGAGGACTGGGAGGCCGTGCTGGAGGCCAACCTCTCCGCGGCCTTCCGCACTACCCGTGAGGCCATCAAGCTCATGATGAAGGCCCGCTTCGGGCGCATCGTCAACATCACCAGCGTGGTGGGCCTTCTGGGCAACCCCGGCCAGGCCAACTACGTGGCCTCCAAGGCAGGGCTCATCGGCTTTACCCGGGCGGTGGCCAAGGAGTATGCCGCCAGGGGGATCACGGTGAACGCCGTGGCCCCCGGGTTTATCGAAACGGAGATGACGGAAAAGCTCCCGCAGGAGGTGCGGGAAGCCTACCTGAAAAGCATCCCCGCAGGCCGCTTCGGCCGGCCCGAGGACGTGGCCGAGGCGGTGGCCTTTTTGGTCTCCGAGGCAGCCGGCTACATCACCGGCCAAACCCTTTGCGTGGACGGGGGGCTCACCCCCCACTGAAGGGGCCAGGCCCATGGCCAGACCCCGTGGTAAAATCCCCAAGGGAGGTTTTCATGACGGAGCAGGAAATCTTTGAAAAGGTCAAGGCGGTTATTGCGGAAAAGCTCTCGGTAGAACCCGAGAAGATCTCCCTCGAGGCCCGCTTCATCGAGGACCTGGGGGCGGACAGCCTGGACACCGTGGAGCTCATCATGGGCCTCGAGGATGAGTTCGGCCTGGAGATCTCCGACGAGGAGGCGGAAAAGATCCGCACCGTGAAGGATGCGGTGGCCTACATCCAGGCCAAGCTGGGTTAAGCCCAAGCCCGTAGGGAAAAAGGGGGCGCCAAAGGCGCCCCGTTTCCCGCTTTCAGGGGTGGGCAGGGTATACTACCCCCATGCGACGCGTGGTGGTTACCGGCCTAGGACCCCTCACCCCCATCGGGATGGGGGCGGAGGCTTACCATAAGGCCCAGTTGGCGGGAAAGAGCGGGGTGCGCCCCATCACCCGCTTTGACGCCTCGGCCCTGCCGGTGCGCATCGCCGCCGAGGTGGACGTCAATCCAGAGGAGTTCATCGATAAGAAGGAGCTGAGGCGCCTGGACCGCTTTGTCCAGTACGCCTTGATCGCCGCCGAGCTGGCCCTGAGGGACGCGGGGCTGGAGCCAGGCGCCCTGGACCCCGAGCGGGTGGGCACCCTGGTGGGCACGGGCATTGGGGGCATGGAGACCTGGGAGGCCCAGAGCAAGGTTTTCCTGGAACGGGGCCCAAACCGAATAAGCCCCTTCTTCATCCCCATGATGATCGCCAACATGGCCTCGGCCCACATCGCCATGCGCTACGGCTTCATGGGGCCCAGTTCCACGGCCGTCACCGCCTGCGCCACGGGGTCGGATGCCCTGGGAAATGCCTTCCGCATGATCCAGCTGGGGGAGGCCGACGTGGTCCTCGCCGGGGGCACGGAGGCCGCCATCACCCCCATGGCCATCGGGGCCTTTGCGGTGATGCGGGCCCTTTCCACCCGGAACGAGGAGCCCACCAAGGCCAGCCGCCCCTTCACCCTAAGCCGGGACGGCTTCGTGATGGGGGAAGGGGCCGGGGTCTTGGTCCTGGAAGAGTACGAGCACGCCAAGAGGCGGGGAGCCAGGATCTACGCCGAGCTGGTGGGCTTTGGCCGGAGCGCCGACGCCCACCACATCACCGAGCCCCACCCAGAGGGCAAAGGAGCGCTCCTGGCCATGCGCCGCGCCCTATTGGACGCCAAGGTTAACCCCGAGGAAGTGGGCTACATCAACGCCCACGGCACCTCCACCCCCGTGGGGGACCGGGCGGAGGTCCTGGCCATCAAGGAGGTCTTTGGGGAGCACGCCAAGAGGCTCATGGTCTCCAGCACCAAGAGCATGACCGGCCACCTCCTGGGGGCTGCCGGGGGCATCGAGGCCATCGCCACGGTGCAGGCCCTTTACCATGGGATCATCCCCCCCACCATCAACCTGGAGGACCCCGACCCCGAGCTGGACCTGGACTTCGTGCCCGAGCCCCGGGAGGCCAGGGTGGCCTACGCCCTCTCCAACTCCTTCGCCTTCGGCGGCCAGAACGCCGTCCTGCTCTTCAAGCGGGTTTAGATGCTGATAGGCCGGGAAAGGCTTTTGGAGGAGGAAAGCAAGAGGCTCGCCCCCTACGCCCAAAAGGCCCGGGACACCCGGGGGCGGAAACACCCAGAGCCCGAGTCCCCCTATCGCACCCCTTACCAGAAGGACCGGGACCGTATCCTCCACACCACCGCCTTCCGCCGCCTGGAATACAAGACCCAGGTCTTTCCCAACTGGGCTGGGGACTACTACCGCACCCGCTTGACCCACACCCTCGAGGTGGTCCAGGTGGCCCGCTCCATCGCCCGTGCCCTGGGACTCAACGAGGACCTCACCGAGGCCATCGCCCTCTCCCACGACCTGGGCCACCCGCCTTTCGGCCACACGGGGGAGAAGGTCCTGAACGAGCTCATGCGGGACCACGGGGGGTTTGAGCACAACGCCCAGGCCCTTAGGATCCTCACCCAGCTGGAGGTGCGCTACCCCGGCTTCAAGGGCCTGAACCTCACCCACGAGGTCCTGGAGGGGATCGCCACCCACGAGGCCGCCTACGCCCCGGGCTTCAAACCGGAGTACGAGGGCAGGGGCACCCTCGAGGCCCAGGTGGTGGACCTCTCGGACGCCATCGCCTACGCGGCCCACGACCTGGACGATGGGCTCCGTAGCGGCCTCCTGCGCCCCGAGGAGCTCAACGGGGTGACCCTTTTGCAGGAGCTGGCCCGGGAGGAGGGCTTGGACCTCCAGAGGTTCACCGAGCTCTCCCGCCGCATCCTGGTGCGCCAGCTTCTGGGTTTTTTCATCACCGCCGCCATAGAGGCCACCCACGCGGCGGTGGAGGGGTCGTGGGTAAGGAACGCCGAGGACGTGCGCCGGCACCCTAAACGCCTGGCTGCCCTCACCCCCGAGGCTGAACAGGCCCACCGGGAACTCAAGGCCTTTCTCATGGAGCGCTTTTACCGCCATCCCGAGGTCTTAAGGGAAAGGCGTAAGGCGGAGATCGTTCTGGAAAACCTCTTCTCCACCTATACCCGCTACCCTGAGCTCCTGCCCAAGGAGGTCCAAGCCCGCATCCCCGAGGAGGGATTGGAGCGGGCGGTGTGCGACTACCTCGCGGGCATGACGGACCGGTACGCCCTCGAGGCCTACCGCAAGCTCTTTCCCTAAGGGCCCCAGGGGCTAAAATGGGTAGGTGAAAACCCTGGACTGGAATACCCTTTTGGGCGAGCGGGCCAGGCGCATCCAAGCCTCCACCATCCGGGAGCTGCTAAAGCTCACCCAGCGCCCCGGTGTCCTCAGCTTCGCCGGGGGGCTTCCCGCCCCTGAGCTCTTCCCCAAGGAGGAGGCGGCAAGGAAAGCGGCGGAGATCCTAAGTAGCCAAGGCGAGGTGGCCCTGCAGTACGGGCCCACGGAGGGCTACTTCCCCCTAAGGGCCTGGGTGGCGGAATGGGTTGGGGTAAGCCCCGAGGAGGTCCTCATCACCACGGGAAGCCAGCAGGCCCTGGACCTCCTGGGCAAGGTCTTTTTGGACGAGGGAAGCCCGGTTCTGTTGGAGGCCCCCAGCTACATGGGGGCCATCCAGGCCTTCCGGGCCTATGGCCCCCGCTTCCTCACGGTGCCGGCGGGTGAGGAGGGGCCGGACCTTCAAGCCCTGGAGGAGGTCCTGGAGCGGGAACGCCCCCGCTTCCTCTACCTCATCCCCTCCTTCCAGAACCCTTCCGGGGGGCTTATGCCCCTCGAGGCCCGCAAGCGCCTTCTGGAGATGGCGATGGAACGGGATTTGGTGGTGGTGGAGGACGACGCCTACCGGGAGCTCTACTTCGGGGAACGCCGCCTGCCAAGCCTTTTTGAGCTGGCCCGGGAAGCAGGGTATCCCGGGGTCATCTACCTATGCAGCTTCTCCAAGGTGCTGGCCCCGGGCCTACGGGTGGCCTTCGCCGTGGCCCAGCCCGAGGTGATCCTCAAGCTCACCCAGGCCAAGCAGGGGGTGGACCTGCACACCCCGGTCCTCAACCAGATCCTGGTGCACGAGCTGGTGAAGGAGGGCTTCCCAGAACGCCTGGAAAGAATCCGCGCCACCTACAAGGCCAAGGCCCAGGCCATGCTGGAGGCCCTGGACCGGGAGATGCCCAAAGAGGTCGTCTACACCCGGCCCAAGGGGGGGATGTTTGTGTGGATGACCCTCCCCGAAGGGCTTTCCGCCGAGGCCCTCTTCCAAAGGGCCATGGAGGAGAACGTGGCCTTCGTGCCCGGAGGCCCCTTCTTTGCGGGCGGGGGTGGGGAGAATACCCTGAGGCTCTCCTACGCCACCATGGACGAGGAGCGGATAGCAGAAGGAATCCAGGGGCTGGCTAGAGCCTTAAAGGGTCTACTCGCCTCTGCCTAAGAACAGCAAAGGCTCCCTCTTACGAAGGGCATCCACCAAGGCGTCCACAAAGACCTCACCCTTTCTTACCGTTTCCTCTGGGTCCAGCAAACTCGGCTGGCTCCGCGTGTCTATCTCCACCACCCAATGCCCTTCAATCAGCCCCTGCGCC
The DNA here is from genome assembly GCF_022760955.1 of Thermus neutrinimicus. Lineage (NCBI taxonomy): Bacteria > Thermotogati > Deinococcota > Deinococci > Thermales > Thermaceae > Thermus > Thermus neutrinimicus. Next base: position 24,293 of record NZ_JAKTNU010000008.1, on the reverse strand, counting down.
CATAGAGGAGGCTCCCTTTTGGAAAGCGCTGCCAGGCCCTGCTTGAAGCGTTTATAAAGAGGCTCCAGCTCATTGCCTATGGGCCGCTTGCCCTCCCTAGGAGCTCCGCGGTCCAAAACCGCCACATATCCCACCACTACCTCAGGAAAAAGCATCTGTACCGAGGATACCTCACCTATAAGGTCGTCCAAGCGGTTGGGCCAAGCTCCCGAGGGATTAGCCAAAATGGATTTAAGGGATATCAGGATGCGGGGTTTTTTCAAGATTCCCTTTCCTCCAGGGTAGATTAAGCCCAGGTCCCAAGACTTCTCCCGGGCTAAGCCAGGCACCTTTGCTTCTTTTTGTAGATATGGTAAGAGGTGTGACGGTAACCGTTGGCCTAACCTACTCAAAAGGTAATCCGCCAAGGGATCCTGGCGTCTACTGCTGGTAACTGCTGATCCGAGCATCCGCTGGAGTACCCCTTCCAGCTCATGGGCTAAGGCGTTCAGCTCCATCCACCACCTCCAAGACCAGGCGCCCCCGGGGTACCGCCCGGGCAAACCGCTCCTGGGCCAGCCTTCCGTAGCTGGGCACCAGCTCCACGCCTATTGCGTGGCGCCCGTGCAGGGCGGCGGCTATGAGGGTGGTGCCGGAGCCCGCAAAGGGGTCTAGCACCACATCCCCCACGAAGGAGAACATGCGGACAAGCCTCTCTGCCAGCTCCAGGGGGAAGGGGGCTGGGTGGGCTTTGGTGCTTTCGCCGGGGATATCGTCCCAAACCTGCCGGAACCACCGCCCGAAAAGCTCCTTGGGGATGCGGCTCTTCTCTCTCTGCTCAGGAGTGGGCTTCCGATACCCCCCCGGCTTTCTCTGCATGAGGATGTACTCCACCTCGGTTTTGATGATGGCCCCGGGCTCGTAGGGCTTCCCCAGGAAGAAGCCGGGGCGGCCCGCCTCGAGGTGGGCGTTGGTGTGCTTGAGCCACAGGATGGGGTTCAGGTTGTCAAAGCCCAACCGCCTGCACCGCACCTGGATGTCCGCGTGCAGGGGGAAGACCAAATGCCTGCCAAACCGCCTCCTGGACACGGCCACATCCCCCACCACCACGATGAGGCGCCCTCCGGGAACCAGCACCCGGTAGACTTCCCGCCAGACCTCATCCAGGGCATCCAGAAAGGCCTCATAGTCCTCCAGGTGTCCAAGCTGTCCCGGCAAGTCCTCGTAGCGCTTCAGGTTCCAGTAGGGGGGAGAGGTGAGCGCCAGGTGTACGGAATCCGGAGGCAGGGAGGAAAGGGCCCTGCGGGCGTCCCCTATGAGGAGGCGGTGGCGGCTCGCAGGAAAAGTTAGGGGAGCCTCCTCTTTTTCCCCCACCATTCCCACCTTGCTACTAGAAACAAGTTCCTTTAAAGAGCTCATTTACTGTCAGTATAGTGCCCTGGAAATCTCCTCCGGCCATCTCCCCCCCAAGGCCTCCCAGGCCTGGACCATATCCAGGGGCACCGGGGCCAAAAACTCCAGGATGCGCCCGGTGCGGGGATGGGGAAGGCGAAGCTCGTAGGCATGCAGGGCCTGCCGCGGGATGTGGGGGCTTTCCCGGCCGTAGACCGCATCCCCCAGGATGGGAGCCTTCAGATGCCTCAGGTGGACCCGGATCTGGTGGGTGCGGCCGGTGTGGGGCCTGGCCTCCACCAGGGCGTAGGGCCCGGCCGTGGCCAGGACCCGGAAATCGGTCTCCGCATAGCGGGGCGCGATCCCCCCCACGTGCATCTTGTGCCGCTCCACGGGATGCCGGCCTATGGGGGCGATGAGGGTGCCCTCCTTGGGATGCCCTTCGGTGATGGCCAGGTAGCGCTTCATCACCAGCCTATCGCGGAAGGCCCGGGCCAGGGCCTCGAGGGCCCCCCCATGCTTGGCCACCACCAGGACCCCGCTGGTCTCCTTATCCAGGCGGTGCACGATGCCGGGGCGCACCTCCTCGGGCCGCTCCGCCTCCTGGGGAGGGAAGTACCGCCCCAACAGGGCGTTGACCACGGTGCCCGTGTACACCCCAGGAGCCGGATGGGTAAGAAGCCCCGCGGGCTTATTGAGGACCAGGAGGTCCTCATCCTCGTAGAGCACCGGAATGGCCAGGTCCTGGGGGGCTACGAAGGGCTTTTCCTCCGGGGGAAGTACCCGAACCTCCTCCCCCTTGAGGCGGTAGGAGGGCTTTTCCACCACCCTCTCCCCCACCTGGACCCGTCCCTGGGCGATCCACTCCTGGGCCCGGCTTCGGCTCACCCCGCAGGCCTCGGCCACCGCCTGGTCCAGGCGCACCCCCTCCATGCGAAAGCGCACCACGCCCTCCATGATACGAACCCCGGCGCGGCTTCCGCCACGCCGGGAACCCTAGGGGCCTACATGAACCGCTTCCGCCTCTTGTAGGCCTTTACCTCCTTGAAGCTCTTGCGCCCGCCCCCTTTGGCCACCCCCAGGTAGAACTCCTGCACGTCGGGGTTCTCCAGAAGGTAGTCCCGGTCCCCCTCCAGAACGATCCGCCCGGTTTCCATGATGTACCCGTAGTGGGCGATGGAAAGGGCCACCCGGGCGTTTTGCTCCACCACCAGGACCGTGACCCCCTCCTCGGCGTTCACCCGGGCCACGATGTCAAAGATCTCCCGCACCAAAAGGGGAGCCAGGCCCAAGGAGGGCTCGTCCAGAAGGAGAAGCCGGGGCCTGGCCAGAAGGGCCCGGCCGATGGCGATCATCTGCTGCTCGCCTCCCGAACAGTAACCGGCCAGACGGTTCCTGAGCTCAGCCAGGCGGGGGAAGTAGTGGTAGATGCGGTCCAGGTCCTCCCTCAGGTGGGTGTCCTTACGGGTCAAGGTGCCCACCCGCAGGTTCTCCTCCACCGTGAGGTGCTTGAAGACCCGCCGGCCCTCCAGCACCTGGACAATGCCCATCCTCACGATCTCCTCGGGGGGGCGGTTATGGATGGGCTTCCCCTGGTAGAGGATCTCCCCCCTCACCACCCCCCCGTCCTCGGGGATTAGGAGGCCGGAGATGGCCCTTAAGGTGGTGGTCTTCCCGGCCCCGTTGGGGCCCAGGAGGGCGGTGATGCGCCCCTCAGGGACCTTCAGGGAAACCCCCCGCAGGACCTGGATGATGTCGTGGTAGACCACCTCGATGTTGTTGACCAAGAGGAGGGTGGAGCCTAAGTCTTCGGGGCGCGTGGGGTTCAGGCTCATGGCGAGGGGAATGCCCGGGGGAATCCCCCCGGGCTAAAGGGTTTACTTGCCGTAGTGCACCTTGCGGAAGAGGGCCGAGGTGAAGGGCTCGGTCACGGGGACGAAGCGGCCACCCTTGGCCTCGAGGATCCGCAAGCCCTCCGCCCCGGTGTGCTCGCTCTTGGTGAAGTCGATCTCAATGCCCTGCTTGGTGGAAACGGCAAACCCCGGCTTGAAGGCGTTGGGCCCGTTCATCCCCACGAGGGCCTGGTAGACGGTTTCCCCCGTGATGCGCTTGAACCGCTCCTGGGCCCGGCGCATGGCCTCCACGGCAATGGCGGTGGCCAGCATGCCGTTGGTGTAGTTCACGCTCTCCACGATGGCCTGTGGCCGCCCGTACTTCTGCCCGAGCTCCTTCTGCAAGCGGATACCCGGGGCATCCTCGTGGAACATGTAGAAGCTGGTAGCCCAGAGGAATCCCTCCGCCGCATCCCCCGCCAGCTTGACCAGGTCGGGGCCACCGGTGTAATGGGCCCCCAGTTGCTTCATCTTCTTGTCCAGACCCAGGCGCTTGGCATCCTTCAGGATGTTGGCCACGGGGCCGGCCACGTTCTGGTGGACGATATACTCCACCCCTGCCGCCTCAAAGCGCTTCAGGAGGGCGGTGTTGTCCAGGTTGCCCGCCCCCACCTCCTGAACATCCACGATCTGAAGCCCCAGCTGGGCCGCCGCCTTCCGGGCATCGGCCACCGGGGCCCGGCCGAAGGGGGAAGGGTGCACCACCAAGGCCACCTTAGCCCCCTTCTTCTGCTTGGCGATGTATTCCAAAAGGGCCACCACCTGCTCGGAGTAGGTGGAGGTGGGGATGAAGAAGTAGTCGTTGTTGGGTGGGTCGATGAGCTCCACGTGCATGGAAGCAGGAATGGTGGGTACCTTCACCTCCTGGATCAGGGACTTGAGCTGCAGGTTGGCCCCGGTGGCGTAGGAGAGGAACACGGGGATCTTGAAGCGGTCCAGGGCCTCCTCAAAGAAGCGCTGGGTGTTGGCGTTGTTGTACTGGTCATCCCGCACTAGGCAGTTTAGGACCACCCCAGGGATCAGCTTCCTCTCGTTGGCGTACTTGCAGTAGTCCTCCACCGCTGCCCCGTAAGGAGCCCCCGCATCCGAGGTGGGGCCGGTGATGGCCCCCGACCACAGGATGGTCACCTGCTGCTGGCCCAAGGCCAGCCCCGCCATCGCCAGTAGACCGAACCAGAGTTTTCGCATCTGCCTCACCTCCCATTGCCAACCCCATAAGGGGGGTTGCCTAGTACTTGAAGGGCCAGGTGCGGAAGTAGCTTCGCACGATCCGCCACCAGTTGTAAAGCCCCCGGGGCTCAAACATCAGGAAGAGCACGATGATAAGGCCGAAGGCCAAGGGCCTCAGGGCGCTGGCCACATCCACCCCGGCCATGCTGAAGCCCAGGCCCTTGATGAGGTGGGAAAGGGCTTCCATGTTCACGTCCAAAAGCTCCAGGAAAACCGGTCCCAGAAAACTTCCCACCAGGGTACCCAACCCCCCCACGATGGCCATGGCCAAAAGCTTGATGGAAACCGCGAAGGTGTAATCCTCTATGACCACAGCCCGGGAAAGGTAGGCGTAGAGCACCCCCGCCACCCCCGCGTAAAAGGCCCCCAGGGCAAAGGCGAAGAGCTTGGTGCGGCCCGGGTCCATGCCCATGGCGTCTGCGGCCCGGTCGTTGTCCCTCACCGCCACCAAGGCCCTCCCGTAACGGGTGCGCAGGAGGTTGCGGAAGAAGACCGCAAGGAGGACCAAAACCACCAGGGAAACATAGTACCAGAAGTGGAAGTGGGTGCGAAAACCCGCCTCGTAACCCAAAAAGCTGGCCCGGGGCATGTCCATGGCCCCGCCCTGTTTGAGAAGGGGCATGTGGCCCACGGTCCACTCAAACACCACCTGGAAGGCCAAGGTGGCCAGGGCCAGGTACAGGTGCTTCACCCTGAGGCTCGGAATCCCCACCAGAAAGCCGAAAAAGGCCGCCACCCCCCCGCCCAAGGGGACCACCAGCCAAAAGGGGAGCCCCTGGGGGGCAAGAAGGGCCGCGGTGTAGGCCCCCACCCCCATGAAGGCCGCCTGGCCGATGTTGATGAGGCCGGCGTAGCCGGTGGTGATGTTCAGCCCCAACACCGCAATGCTGTAGACCAGGATCAGGTCCAGGATAAAGACCTGGGTGCGGGAGAGGAACTGGGGCAAAACCAGGAGAAAACCCAGGAAGAGGAGAAGGGAGACCAGCTCCCGATGGGTGGCGAAGATGCTGGTGTCCTGTTGGTACGAGGTGCGGTAGTTTCCGGTCTGGGCCCAGGGGTTTCTCATACGCGCTCGATCTCCTCCGTGCCGAAAAGGCCATGGGGCTTAAACCAAAGGACCAAGAGCAGCACCAGGAAGGGGAAGACGTCCCGGGTGCCCCCACCGGGGATAAAGGGGTCCAGAAAGCCCGCGGCCAGGTTTTCCAAGACCCCGATGAGGATCCCCGCCACCACCGCCCCCGGGATGGAATCCAGCCCTCCCAGGATCACCACGGGGAAAACCCTGAGGCCGATGTGCACCAGGCCGTCCAGGTTGAGGCCGGAGATGGTCCCCACCACCATCCCCGCGGCCGCCGCCGTAAGCCCCGCCGCCGCCCAGGCCAGGGCGAAGACCCGTTCCACGGAAACCCCCAGGCTCATGGCCGCCATCTGGTCGTCGGCCACGCTGCGCATGGCCACGCCCAGGGTGGAGCGCTGGAAAAACCAGGTGAAGGCCAGGAGGAAAAGCAGGGTGAAGGCCACCGCAAGGAGCTGGGCGTAAGAGATCTGGACGCCCAGAAGGGTGAGGCCCCCTGCGGGAAGGAAGCTGGGGTAGCTAAAGTTCCCCGCCCCGTAGGGGGTGAGGTGGATGAGGCCGTCCAGCAGGGAGGCCAAGCCGATGGTGGCCATGATGACCGAGATGATGGGCTGGCCCACCAAGCGCTTGAGGAAAACCCGCTCCACCCCAAAGCCCAAAAGGGCGGTCAAGGCCAAGGCCAAGGCTGCGGCCAGGAGGAAGGGTGCCCCCAGGGACACCATGGCCCAGTAGGCCAAAAAGGCCCCGATGGCGATGAACTGCCCCTGGGCGAAGTTCACCACCCGGCTGGCCTTGTAGATGAGCACAAAGCCCAGGGCCGCCAAGGCGTAGACCAAACCCAGGACGATGCCGGAAAAAAGGAGCTGCAAGAAGAAGCTCACACCGCCACCTCCTCCCTCAGGTCCAAAACCGGTACCCGGGCCCGCACCCGCTGGACGGTCCCGTCCTGGTAGCGGTATTCCGCCTCCACCTCCACCGCCTGGGTCTGGGAATACAAGGCCTCCACCAGGGGCGCATACTTCTTGGCGATGAGCCCCCGGCGCACCTTGCCGGTGCGGGTGAGCTCCTCATCGTCGGCGTCCAGAAGTTTGTAGAGCAGGACAAAGCGCCGGATCTTGAGGTCGTCGGGAAGTTCCCTGTTCACCTTCTCCACCTCTTGGCGTATGAGTTCAGCCACCTCGAGCTTCAAGGAGAGGTCCAAATAGGTGGTGTAGACCAGCCCCCGGTCCTCCGCCCACTTGCCCACCGTCTGGGGATCTATGTTGATGAGGGCCGCCAAGTAGGGCTTGCGGTCCCCGAAGACCACCGCCTCCTTGATGTAGGGGGAGAACTTCAGCTTGTTCTCCACGAACTGGGGGCTAAAGACCGTGCCCTTCTCCGTGCGCATCACGTCAGAGAGCCGGTCGATCACCACCAGATGCCCGTCCTCCGTGAGGTAGCCGGCATCCCCTGTGTGGAGCCAGCCATCCCGGAAGGTTTCCGCCGTGGCCTCGGGGCGCTCCCAGTACCCGGCGCAGACCGCATCGGAGCGGCAGAGGATCTCCCCCTCCTCGCTGATGCGGACCTCGGTGCCGGGGATGGGCAGGCCCACGGTATCGTGGCGCACGTCCCCGTCCCGGTGGACAAAGGCGATGCCGATGATCTCCGTCTGGCCGTAGATCTGCTTGAGGTTCACCCCGATGGCGTGGAAGAAGCGGAAGACATCGGGGCCCAGGGCGGCACCCCCCGTATAGGCCCGCCTTAGGCGCAAGAAGCCCAGCTGGTCCCGTAAGGGCTTGAAAAGCACCTGGTCCGCCAGCCAGTAGGAAAGGCGAAGCCCCAGGGGCATGGGCTTTCCCCGCATGCGGTACTCCGCCGCCCGGTAGCCTATCTTGAGGAGCTTCTCGTAAACGAAGCGGTTGAAGGCGTAGCTCTCCGACATGCGCACCCAGATGCCGCTTTGGATGCTCTCCCAGACCCTGGGAGGGCTGAACATCACGTGGGGTCCGATCTCCTTCAGGTCCTGCATGGCGGTTTCCACCGCCTCGGGGAAGTTCACGGCAAAACCCCCTGTGAGGGCCATGGCCACCGACATCATCTGCTCCCCGATCCAGGCCAGGGGCAGGAAGGAGAGGTAATCGTCCGTGGGCAAGAGGGGGTCCACCTCCTGCAGGGCCACCCCCATGTGGATGAGGTTGCGGTGGCGGAGCATGGCCGCCTTGGGCCGGCCCGTGGTGCCGGAAGTGGAGGAGAGGTGGCAGACCTCCTCGGGGCTCGCCTCGAGGAGGAGCCTTTCCACCGCGTCGGGGTTTTTCCTCCGGTGCTCCCGGCCCCGCTCCAGCACCTCTTCAAAGGAAAGGAGCCAAGGGTCCCGGTAGCCCCGCATGCCCTTGGGGTCCTCGTAGATCACGTGGCGGACCGTGGGGATCTCGCTTCGGATCTCGTAGAGCTTGTCCACCTGCTCCTGGTCCTCCGCCAGAACAACCCTGGCCCCGGTGTACTGGAGCATGTAGGCGATCTCCGCGGGGAGGCTGCTTTGGTAAACCCCCACGCTGATCCCCCTCACCGCCTGGGCCCCCAGCTCCGCGTAGAGCCACTCCGGGATGTTGTCGGCGATGATGGCCAGCCTCTCTCCGGGCTGGAACCCCAGGGCAAGGAGGCCGTGGGCGAAGAGGAGAACCTGCTCATAGTACTGGGCATAGGTGATCTCATTCCAGATCCCGTAGTCCTTTTCCCTCAGGGCCACCCGGTCCCCCTCCTTTTCCGCCCTGAGGCGGAGAAGCTGGGGCAGGGTGTAGCGTTTCATCTCGTGGGAGGGCCTTAGGGCCTTCATGCCTCCACCCCCAGGTAGGCCTCCTGGACCCTGGGATTCCTGGCCACCTCCTCCGGGGCCCCCTCGGCGATCACCTGGCCGAAGTCCAGCACATAGACCCGGTCGGAGATGTCCATGACCACGGAAAGGTCGTGCTCGATGAGGATCACCGTGGTACCCCGGGCCCGGATCTCCAGGATGAAGCGGACCATGTCCTCCTTCTCCTCGAGGGTCATCCCGGCCATGGGCTCGTCCAGAAGGAGGAGCCTGGGGGAAAGGGAAAGGGCCCGGGCCACCTCCACCCGCTTCCTGACCCCGTAGGGAAGGTTACCCACCAAGGCCTTGCGGTAGGGTTCCAGCTCCATGAAGTCGATGACCTCCTCCACCACCCGACGGTTGTCCACCTCCTTGGCCAAGGCCTTGCCGTAAAAGACCCCGGCTTGGAGCAGGTTGTAGCCCAGATGGGTGTGCCGGGCCAGCATGAGGTTTTCCAGCACCGTGAGGCCCGAGAACAGCTCTATGTTCTGAAAGGCGCGGGCAATGCCCAGACGGGTCACCTCGTGGGGGCTTGCCCGGGTGATCTCGTGCCCCTCAAAGAGGATGCGACCTCGCTGGGGATGGTAGAAGCCGGATATGCAGTTTAAGAGGCTGGTCTTCCCCGCCCCGTTGGGGCCGATGACGGAAACCAGCTCCCCCTCTTCCACCGCCAGGGAAACCGAGGAAAGGGCAGCCACGCCGCCAAAGGTTAGGGTGATGTTCTCCACTAAAAGCTGGGCCACAGACCTCCTCCCTAACAGCCGTTTGGGGGGAAGTATAGGGGAAAGCCCAGAGGAATGTCAACGCTCTCTTGCCAGGGTGTAAAAAACCGTTAGACCCCGTACAGCCCTTCTTATGCTACACTCTTTAGGGTATTGGGGGCCAAGGCCCCAGGGAGGGAAATGGATGAAAAGGACCTGGCAACCCAACCGGAGGAAGCGGGCCAAGACCCACGGCTTCCGGGCCCGCATGAGGACTCCAGGCGGCAGGAAGGTGTTGAAGCGGAGAAGGCAGAAGGGCCGCTGGCGCCTCACCCCCAGGGTGAACACCTGAGCCAGCCCCCCCCTCTGGCGGGGGGTAAACTCCTTTCCCTTAAGGGCGACCGGGCATTCCAAAGGCTCCGCCAAGGACGCATGGGGCGGGGCCGTTTTTTAAGCGTCAAGTGGCTCCCCGCCCCCGAGCTTAGGGTGGGGATCGTGGTGTCCAAGAAGGTGGGCAAGGCGGTGGTGCGCAACCGCATCAAGCGCCGCCTAAAGGAGATCCTCCGCCGCCTCCACCTTCCCAAGGCCCACCTCCTGGTGATCGCCAACCCCGAGGCTCGGGAGGCCCCTTACGCCGAGCTCTTCCAAGACCTCATCCGCGCCCTCAAGAGGAGCGGACTGATACAATAGGCGGCGTGCGCGGCTTACTGATCCTTCTGGTCAAGGCATACCGCAGGTTCATCTCCCCTCTGAAACCCAAGACCTGCCGCTTCCACCCCACCTGTTCCGCCTATGCCCTCGAGGCCCTCGAGCGGCATGGGGCCTTCTGGGGAAGCTACCTGGCCGTCAGGCGCATCCTGAAATGCCATCCCCTGCACCCCGGCGGGCTGGACCCGGTGCCCCTGGTCTTCCCGCCCCGAAAACCCGCTAACCCAAAGGAGGCCCGATGAAAAGGCTCGTATCCCTGCTTTTCCTGCTGGGCTTAGGCGCCCTGGCCCTCGAGGCGGGCTTCAAGGACCAGGACGTAAACGGGGACGGGGTTCCGGAGAAGATCGCCGTCACCAACCTCATGGACCTGGCCTTCGACCAGAAGGGCCAGGTGGTGGGCTGGTACGTGAAGACCTACAAGGGCACCGCCTTCCACGACTACACCCGCGCCCCCAACCTGAGCGGCAACGGCCCCGTGGTGGCCCCGGTGGGCTTTACCCCGGAGGAGGCGGAGTACCAGGTGGAGGATGGCCGCCTCCTGGCCCGCTTCCAGGGTCGGGAGGGTACCCTCACCTACCGCATCGAAAAGGGGCGGTACACCGTCCAGATCAGCGCCGACTTCCCCCTCACCCTAAGGCTTTCCGCCCAGGGAAGCCCCAAGGTGCTCCTAGAGGGCCAGAAGGAGCCCACCCCTAGCGGGGAGGGCCAGCTGGCCTACCTGGCCTGGCAGACCAGGCCCAAGGCGGGCTATGCCCTGGTGGCCTTCGCCCAGGGGCCCCTATCGGGGAAGCTGGTGGGCAAGGAGGCCACCCTTACCCTGGCTCCCGGGGAAACCCTGAGGGTCTACGGGGGCCAGAACGAGCTGGTGCGCTTCCACGTGGAGGGCCTTCTCCCCCTTCCCGGGCTCTTTTCCCCCAACATCTGGGGGCAGCTTTCCTTGGGGCTTCTCTGGCTCATGGAGGTGGCCTTCCGCTACACGGGTAGCTGGGGCCTGGCCATCCTCTTCCTGACCCTGGTGGTGCGCCTCCTCCTTTGGCCCCTCATGCACCAGCAGTTCAAGAGCATGGCGGAGATGCAACGCCTCCAGCCCCTCATCCAGAAGATCAACGAAAAGTACAAGGACGACCCCAACAAGCGGGCGGAGGCCACCATGAAGCTCTACCAGGAGCACAAGGTGAACCCCGCCGCCGGCTGCCTCCCCCTTTTCATCCAGATGCCCATCCTCTTCATCCTCTGGAAGGTGATCGCCAACTACGAGTTCGGCCAGGGCCTCCTCTGGATCCCCGACCTGGCCCTCCCCGACCCCTTCTACATCCTCCCCGCCCTCTACGTGGCCTCCACCTTCCTCTCCTCCTGGCTTTCCGCCCACGGGAACAAGGACCTCATCCGGCAAAGCCTCTTCATGAACCTGATCTTCATTTTCCTGGTCCTGCAGTTCCCCTCAGGGGTGACCCTCTACTGGGTGCTCTCCAACCTCATCGGCCTGGTGCAGCAGTGGCTGATCAACAAAAGCCTCAAGCCCCTGGCGGCGTAAACTGAGGGCATGGACGAAAGGAAAAAGAGCATCGACGACCTCCTCTCCGACCTGGGGGTTTTGGAGGAAGCCCCGGTGGAGGTGGAGCTTAAAGAAGCTGGGAAGGCGGGCCCCGCACAGAAAGGGCCCAAGGAGGTTTTGGAAAACTTTCTGGTGGGCCTCTTGCTCCGCCTGGACCCCGCCCACTACGTGGAGATCCGCCAGGAGGGCAACCTCCTCAAGGCGGAGGTCAAGGGGGGGGATCTGGGACGCTTCATCGGCAAGGAGGGGCGCACCTTAAAGGCGGTGGAGTACCTGGCAGGGGTGGTGCTGGCCAAGCATTTCGGCGGGGCCTACCGGGTGGTTCTGGACGCCGCCGGTTACCGCAAGCGCCAGGAGGAGAGGATCCGCAGGATCGCCGAGGAGGCCGCCCTCGCCGTGGCCATGACCAAGGAACCCCTCCACCTCCCCCCCATGCGCCCCTCGGAAAGGCGCATCATCCACATGCTCCTCAAAAACCACCCCCAGGTGACCACGGAAAGCCAGGGGGAGGGGGAGGAGAGGCACGTGGTGGTCTATCCCCGTGATCAGGCTCCTCCGGGAACTGGAGAGGAGGCTTAAGGCCAAGGGGCTCCCGGAAAGGGAAGCCTGGGACCTCCTGGCCTTGGCCTCGGGCCTTTCCCGGAAGGACCTCCTCCTCGGCCTATCCCAAACCCCGCCCCCGGGCACCGAGGCCAGGGCCCTGGCCCTCTTGGAAAAGCGCCTCGAGGGCTATCCCTTGCAGTACCTGCTGGGGGAGGTGGAGTTCTTCGGCCTGCCCCTAAAGGTGGCCGAAGGGGTGCTCATCCCCCGGCCCGAGACGGAGGGCCTGGTGGAGCTGGCCCTAAGGCTTCCCCTGCCCAAGGCCCCCCGCATCCTGGATGTGGGCACGGGCACGGGGGCCATCGCCCTAGCCCTGAAAAAACACCTTCCGGAGGCCCAGGTGTGGGCCACGGATACCGATCCCAAGGCCCTGGCCTTAGCCCGGGAAAACGCCCGCAGGCTGGGGCTGGAGGTAACCCTTCTCCTGGCGCCCCTCACCGGTGGGGTGAGGGATCTGGACCTGATCCTTGCCAACCCCCCCTACCTTCCCGAGGCCTACCGGTCCCAGGCCCCCAGGGAGCTGGCCTTTGAAAGCCCCCAGGCCCTCTACGCGGGAGGGGAAGGGCTGGATGTGGCCCGGCCCCTGGCCCAGGAGGCTTGGAAGGCCCTAAGGCCAGGGGGGTTCCTCCTCCTGGAACTTGCCCCGGAAAACGTGGGGCTTCTGGCCCGGGAACTGCAAGCCGCAGGCTGGGAGGGAGTAGAGGTGCTAAGGGATTTGGCGGGTCGGGACCGGTACCTCCGGGCCCGGAGGCCCCCCCAGGAGTTGGAAGGAGAGAAGGGGCCTCTCCGTGGTCCATAGCTCCTTGGCCGCCACCACCCCCACCCGCACCACCCCCCTTCTCCCCTGAAGGAGGGAAAGCCCGCGGGCCAGCTCCTCAGGGGAGGGAAAGGTGGCGTACTCCGGGGCGTACCCCGCCTGCAAAAGCCTTTGCCGCACGGCCTCCCCCAGGCCCTCGAGGACCTCCTGGTTGCGGGCCTGGGTGGAAAGGCGGAAGGTGCGGGCGGCCAGAACCTCCCCGGCGGCGAAGGCCTTGCGCTCGGGATAAAAGCGCACCCGAACCAAGAGCCTTCCCTCCCGGTACCCCGCCCCCTCCAGCACCGCAAGCCCTGGGCCTTGGGGAGCGTCCAAAAGCTCCACTCCCCGGAAACCCTGGAAAAGGACCCGGCGCTCGGCCACCCGCTCCAAGGCCTCCCTTCCCTCCTCCGCCCCCAGGCGCACCTCCCCCAGGTAGAGGCCCTGGCTGAGCCGGACCAGGCTTTGGGAAAGCTGGCCCCTCTCCCCTTGGAGCACCTCCGCCTGCACCAAGAGGTTTCTTACCCTTTCCTCCGTCTGGCGAAGCTCCTCCCGGGCCTTGGCTAGGCTGGCCTTAAGGGCCTCCACCTCCTGGAAGAGGGCCTGGCGTTGCCGCCGGGTTTCCTCCAAGCGGGCTAGGGCCTTTAGCACGTCTTCCTGCAGGCGCCCTTTTTCCTCGGTTAAGCGCGCCCTTTCCGCCTCCGCCCGCCTGGCCGCCTCCTGGAGGGCTGCCAGCCGTTTTTCCAAAACCCGCACCTCCTTGGCCTTCTGAGCCAGCTCCTGATTCCGCTTCTCCAAGGCTTCGGCTAAGGCCTGGCGCTCCGCCTCGAGGGCCGCCCGCTCCTTGGCCAGGGTCTCCTTCTCCCTCTCCAGGGCCTTCACCTGGGAGGCTAGGGCCTTGGCCTCCTCCTCCAGGCGGCTTCTCACAACCCCGGCCTGCTCCAGGGCCTGGGCCAGGGTTCTCCTTTCCTCCCTTAGGGCGTTGAGCTCCGCCAGAGCCCTGCTGGCCTCGGCCTCCATGGCCGCCTTGGCTTCCAAGAGGACCTGCTGCTCCCTCCTAAGCTGGTCCCGTTCGGCGCGGATGGCCTGGGCCTCGAGGATCACCTCCCGGGCCTCCCGGAACACCAGGAGAAACCCCAGGTAGCTGAAGAGGGCGATCCCCACCCCCGTGAGGACCGCCACCAGGGTGGCGGTCTGCCGGGGCCTCAGGCCAAAAAGGCGGTAGTGCCGCTTCCCCGCCCACTTGGCCACCTTGTCCCCCAGGTAGGCCACCAAGGCGGCAAGGAGGAGGATCAGGATGAGAAGGGCCCAGAAGGTCATGGCCTAAAGCTCGTAGTCCTCTCCCAGGTAGTGCCTCCTCACCCCCTGGTCCCGGGCGAAGGTATCGGGATCCCCGTGGAAAAGAATCTGCCCGTCGTACATCACGTAGACCCGGTCGGTGATGGCCAGGGTCTCCCGCACCGCGTGGTCGGTGATGAAGACCCCCACCCCCCGCCTTTCCCTTAACTCGGCGATGACCTTTTGGATCTCTTTCACGTTTTTTGGATCCACCCCGGTAAAGGGCTCGTCCAGGAGGATGAAATCGGGGTCGGTGCAAAGGGCCCGCGCCATCTCCAGCCGCCTCCTCTCCCCCCCGGAGAGGGCGTAGGCCATCTGGTCCTTGAGGTGGTAGATGGCCAGTTCCTCCAAAAGGGCCTTGGCCTTCTCCAGGCGCTCCGCCCGGGAAAGGGGCTGGAACTCCAAGACGGCCAGGAGGTTTTCCAATACCGTCATCCTGCGGAAGGCGGAGGGCTCCTGGGGGAGATACCCCAGGCCCAGCCGGGCCCGGCGGTACATGGGAAGGCGGCTCACCTCCTGCCCCTTAAGGAAGATCCGCCCTCCCGTGGGACGGATGAAGCCCACCATCATGTAGAAGGTGGTGGTCTTCCCCGCCCCGTTGGGGCCAAAGAGGGCCACGATCTCCCCCCGCTTCAGGCTCAAGTCCACCCCCCGCACCACCTCCCTGGGCCCATAGCGCTTGCGCAATCCCTTAGCCAGAAGCTCCCCGTCCATTACCCTAAAGCCTAAGCCCCAACCTTTAGCCCCGGGTGAGATAATGGGCGAGGTATGGTGGTGACCCGCATCGCCCCAAGCCCCACGGGGGACCCCCACGTGGGGACGGCGTATATCGCCCTTTTCAACCACGTCTGGGCCAGGAAGAACGGGGGGCGCTTCCTGGTGCGCATTGAGGACACCGACCGCACCCGCTATGTGCCGGGGGCGGAGGAGCGCATCCTGGCCGCCCTTAGGTGGCTTGGCATCTCCTACGACGAGGGACCGGATATCGGCGGGCCCCACGGCCCCTACCGGCAGTCGGAACGCCTACCCCTCTACCAAAAGCACGCCGAGGAGCTCCTCAGGCGGGGGTGGGCCTACCGCGCCTTTGAGACCCCAGAGGAGCTGGAAAGAATCCGCAAGGAAAAGGGTGGCTATGATGGCCGCGCCCGCAACATCCCCCTCGAGGAGGCCGAGGAACGGGCGAGGAGGGGCGAGCCCCACGTGATCCGCCTCAAGGTGCCGAGGCCCGGCACCACCGAGGTAAAGGACGAGCTCCGGGGAGTGGTGGTCTACGACAACGGGGAGATCCCCGACGTGGTCCTCCTCAAGTCCGATGGGTACCCCACCTACCACCTGGCCAACGTGGTGGACGACCACCTCATGGGGGTGACGGATGTGATCCGGGCCGAGGAATGGCTGGTTTCCACCCCCATCCATGTCCTCCTCTACCGGGCCTTCGGCTGGGAGGTGCCCAAGTTCTACCACATGCCCCTCCTGAGAAACCCCGATAAGACCAAGATCAGCAAGCGGATGGGCCATACCTCCTTGGAGTGGTACCGCGCCGAGGGGTTCTTGCCCGAGGCCCTGCGCAACTACCTGGCCCTCATGGGCTTTTCCATGCCCGATGGGCGGGAGATCTTCACCCTGGAGGAGCTCATCGAGGCCTTCACCTGGGAGCGGGTCTCCCTGGGAGGCCCGGTCTTCGACCTGGAGAAGCTCCGCTGGCTTAACGGCAAGTACATCCGCGAGGTCCTCCCCCTGGAGGAGGTAGTGGAGCGGACAAAGCCCTTTTTAGAGGCAGCGGGGCTTTCCTGGCCCAGCGAGGCCTACCTAAGGCGGGCGGTGGAGCTCATGCGCCCCCGGTTTGACACCCTAAAGGAGCTTCCGCAAAAAGCCCCCTACCTCTTCAGCGAGGACTACCCCTTCACGGAAAAGGCCCTGGAGAAGTTGCGGGAAGGCCTTCCCGTGCTACGGGAGGTGGAACCCCTCCTACGGGCCCAGGCGGACTGGAGCGAGGCTGCCCTGGATGCCCTCCTCCGGGGCTTCGCCCAGGAACGGGGCCTGAAGCTGGGCCAGGTGGCCCAGCCCCTGAGGGCGGCCCTCACGGGGAGCCTGGAAACCCCGGGCCTTTTTGAGATCATGGCCCTCCTCGGCAAGGAGCGGGTCCTCGCCCGGCTGGCCCGGGCCCTTGAAGGGGGTGCTTCGTGAAACACCCCACAAGGCCGGGTATACTGGAAGCATGAAGCGACTTTTCCTTGCCCTCCTGCTGCTTTTGGGGATGGCCAGCGCCCAGGGTGCCATTCAGATGCGGTTTGGCCATGGGGAAGCCCTGGGCCTCACCTTCGGGGCAGGGCTGGAAAGCCACCTGAGGCAAAACCTCTCGGGCCGGATCTCCGCCATGCTGGCCCCGAAAGCGCCGGGGGTGGCCCTCGAGGCTGCCCTCCTCTTCAAACCCGACCTGGGACAGTACGACCCTAGCCTAAAGGGTTTCCTCCCCTACTTCGGCGGCGGGCTCAGCGCCGTGGTGGGGCCAAGCCTCACCGCCGGGGTGAGCTTCACCGGGGGTGTGGAGGGCCTGCTGGACCCCTACACGGGCCTTTTTGCCGAGGCCACTTACGTGTACGGCTTCGCCGACTTCCCCAAGGTCTGGCATCTTGCCCTGGGGGTAAGCTTCCGCTAAAGGCCCCAAGGCGGGGTGCGGAGCTTGCACAATAGGGAAACCATGGGCTTCTTCGACCGATTGAAGGCCGGCCTCGCCAAGACCCGGGAAACCCTCCTCAACGCTATCCCCTGGGGCGGCAACCCCGAGGAGGTCCTGGAGGAGCTGGAGATGGCCCTCCTTTCCGCCGACGTGGGCCTCGAGGCCACCGAGGAACTCCTGGCCGAGGTAAGGGCCTCGAGGCGGAAGGACCTGAAGGAGGCGGTTAAGGAGAAGCTCGTGCAGATGCTGGAGCCGGACGAGCGCCGGGCCACCTTGAGGAAGCTGGGCTTCCGCCCGCAAAACCCCAAGCCCGTGGAGCCCCAAGGACATGTGGTCCTGGTGGTGGGGGTGAACGGGGTGGGCAAGACCACCACCATCGCCAAGCTGGGCCGCTACTACCAGGGCCTGGGCAAGAAGGTGATGTTCTGCGCCGGGGATACCTTCCGCGCCGCCGGGGGCGCCCAGCTTTCCGAGTGGGGGAAACGCCTGGGCATCCCCGTCATCCAAGGGCCAGAGGGAGCCGACCCCGCCGCCTTGGCCTTTGATGCGGCAAGCGCCCGCAAGGCCAGGGGTTACGACCTCCTCCTGGTGGACACCGCAGGCCGCCTCCACACCAAGCACAACCTCATGGAGGAACTGAAGAAGGTGAAGCGGGCCATCGCCAAGGCCAACCCCCAGGAACCCAAGGAGGTCTGGCTGGTCCTGGATGCCGTCACCGGGCAAAACGGCCTGGAGCAGGCCAAGCGCTTCCACGAGGCGGTGGGCCTCACCGGGGTCATCGTCACCAAGCTGGACGGAACCGCCAAGGGCGGGGTCCTCATCCCCATCGTGCGCACCCTCAAGGTGCCCATCCGCTTCATCGGGGTGGGAGAAGGTCCCGACGACCTCCAGCCCTTTGACCCCGAGGCCTTCGTGGAGGCGCTATTGGAGGGCTAAACCTCCCTTCTCCTTTTTGCCCAGGGCAATAGCGGCATCCCGAGCCCCAGCAAAACCCCCAAGGTGAAGGTGGGCCTCCGTGAAACCCCACACCCCTCCTCCCAATAAAAGTTCTCCCCCTCCCTAAGGTCCGCTTCCCCCATGGGTCCCAGTCTCGCAGTATGCTCTCCCCATGAAGCGCGCCCCTTTCCTCCTGGCCTTCGCTTGGCTGGTGGCCCTGGTGGCCACCCTGGGAAGCCTCTACTACTCCGAGGTGCGCCTTTTCCTGCCCTGCGAACTCTGCTGGTACCAGCGCATCTTCATGTACCCGCAGGCGGTTCTCCTGGGCCTGGCCCTTTGGCGGCAGGATTTCGCCATCTGGCCCTACAGCCTGGCCCTCTCCCTGGTGGGAGCCGGGTTCAGCACCCTGCACCTTTTAGAGCAACGCTTCCCCGACCTCTTCACCCTGGCCTGCAAGCCCCCGGTGCCCTGCTCCGCGGAGTACATCCCCCAGTTTCCCATCCCCTTGCAGGCCCTGATCGCCTTCCTCCTCATCGCCCTCAGCATGGGGCTTTTGGCCCGAGAGGCCCGTCAAAGGGGGTAACCGAGGCCCTCGAGGACCGCCCGCACCCGATAGCCCAGGAGGTCCTCCGGAGGGTAGACCACCTGCACCCTTTCCCAAACCCCCCTCTCCACCTGGGCCATGGCCACCAGGGCGTGAAAGGGCTGAAGTAGATCCAGGCTAAGCCGCCCTCCCGCATAGAGGAGGAGGTCCACCCTCAAGGAAAGGGCCCGGGCCTCCTCGGGCCTCAGGGCCACGTGCCCCCGGGCCCGTTCCGGCAGGCGGGAGAGAAAACCATCCCCCTCGGCGAAGCTCCCGGCCACCACGGAAACCTGGCCCAAGGGCCGGAGGAAGGGGGCTAGGGAGGGCCGCAAAGGCCCAAGCCATAACCCCTTAGCCCCGGGGAAGTGGACGGAGAGAAACCGCTCCAAGGCCACCCCTTCCGTGTACTGCCCCACGAGCCCTCGCACCCGGGGGACCACCAGGTCCAAAAGCCCTGCCTCCCGGGCCTCCGCCTCCAGGGAAAGGCCTAGGGCTAAGTCCCTGGGAGGGGGCAAGGCCTCCGCCAGCACCGCCCCGGCCAGGCCCAAGGGGGCTAAGCAGGGGAAGAGGGCAATGGGGTCCTGGGCCTCCACGGGATAGGGGAAAAGGGGAAGCCTGGCCGTGGTCACCTCGGCCACCAGGCGGTCAAAAAGGCCAGAAGGCGCCCGCTCCAGGTAGACCAGGGGACGGACTTTCTGGTACTCCGGGCGCACGGCTTCACCCCACGGGCCTTAGGTCGGCATACTTGAGGGAAAGCCGCTTTAGGCCTACCCCTTCAAAGTGCACGGTCACCTCATCCCCCATGGCCGCCACCACCGTTCCCAAGCCAAAGCGGGGATGGACCACCTTCTCCCCGCCCCTATAGGCCCCGGGCTTGGCGGCCCGGGCCCCGCCGGGGACAGGGGAGGGGGAAGCCTTGGCCGAGGACCGGTAGGGGTCGTACTCTTGGTAAAGCCCCCCCTCCACCTCCTCCAGGAAACGGCTTGGCCGGGTGGGCTCCGTGCGCCCATAGACCTCCCGCTCCTCGGCATGGGAGAGGTAAAGCCTCTCCTGGGCCCGGGTCACCCCCACGTAGAAGAGGCGGCGCTCCTCCTCGAGGCCCTCCAGGGTGCTCAAGGAGGAGCGGTGGGGCAAAAGCCCCTCCTCCACCCCCACCACGAAGACCACGGGAAACTCCAGCCCCTTGGCGTTGTGCAGGGTCATGAGGGCCACCTTGCCCGCGGGCTCCCCCGGCTCCTCGGCCCGGGCGGTGAGGGCCACCTTATCCAGAAACTCCATGAGCCCCTCCGCTTCCTTGGCCGCCCTGAGAAGCTCCTCCACGTTCTCCAAGCGGTCCTCGTGGTCCTCCGGGTAAGCCTCCCGCAGGTAGGCGGGATAGTCGGTGGCCTCGAGGAGGTGGCGGAAAAATGCCTCAGCTGGGCCAAAGGCGAGTTCCTGGAGCTCCTCCATCAAGGCCAGGAAGTGGCGCAAGGGGGCAGGGCGAGGAAGCACCTCCGCCGCCACCTTAAGGGCCTCAAAAAGGGGAAGTCCCTTCTCCTTGGCGAGGGCCTCCACCTTTTCCACCGTGGCGGGGCCGATGCCCCGGGGAGGGGTGTTCAGCACCCGCTTCAGGCTCACCCCATCCAGGGGGTTCAGGCTCAGGCGGGCATAGGCCAAAAGGTCCTTCACCTCCGCCCGTTCAAAGAAGCCCACCCCGCCCACCACCCGCGCGGGAATCCCCCGGGAGGCCAGGGCCTGCTCCAGGAGGCGGCTTTGGGCATTGGTGCGGTAGAGGACCGCCACCCGGTCAAAGGGGGGCCCCAGGCGCCCGATCTCCTCCGCCACGAAGCGGGCCTCGTCCCGGGCATCCCGGGCCCGGTAGAGGCGCACGGGCTCCCCGCCCGGCTTCACGGGCCTCAAGGTCTTCTCCAGGCGCAGGGCGTTCTTCACGATGAGGGCGTTGGCAAAGCGCAGGATGGCCTCGGTGGAGCGGTAGTTCTCCTCGAGGCGGTACACCTTGGCCCCGGGGAAGTCCCGGGTGAACTCCAGGATGTTCTTGATGTCCGCGGCGCGGAAGGAGTAGATGCCCTGGTCCGGGTCCCCCACGGCCATGAGGTTGGCCTCCTCCCCCGCCAAAAGCTTGGTGAAGCGGTACTGCACGGGATTAGTGTCCTGGTACTCGTCCACGTGGATGAAGCGGGCCCGCCTCCTAACCCGCCTTAGGACCTCAGGGTCCCCCTCCAGAAGGCGCAGGGCATAGAGGAGGATGTCCCCGAAGTCCAAGGCCCCCTGGGACTTGAGGGCCTCCTCGTAGCGCTTCAGCACGTCCAGAAGCCTCCCCCGGCTGAGCCCGGCGTAGTAGTCGGGAAGCTCCGAGAGGAGGGACTCGGGGGCCTCCCCCCGGTTCTTGGCGCGGTCCAAAAGGGCCTTGAGGGGCCCAGGCCTGGCGGCGAGGCCCAGCTCCTTCAGCACCTCCTTGATGAGGGCGGTCTGGTCGTCCTCATCGTAGACCACGAACCCCGGCCTCAACCCCACCCTCTCCCCGTATACCCTCAGGATGCGCAAGGCGGCGGAGTGGAAGGTGGAAACCCAAAGTTCCCCCGCCCCCTTCACCATGTGCCTGAGGCGCTCCCGCATCTCCTCCGCCGCCTTGTTGGTGAAGGTAACCGCCAGGATCTCCGAGGGAAAGACGCCCCTTTCGGCGATGAGGTAGGCCACCCGGTGCACCACGGTGCGGGTCTTGCCGCTCCCTGCTCCCGCCACCACCAGGGCCGGCCCCTCAAAGTGCAAGACCGCCTGGCGCTGGGCCTCGTTTAGGGAGCGAAGGAGCTCGTCTCCAGGATGGCTGCTTTGGGGTCCCTGCATCCTCGAGGAACCGCGCTTGTCCTCCAGCTCCACGGGGGAGAGTGTACCACGGGGTAGACTTTAGGGCATGGAGCTCTACTCCACCCAAGACGGCTTCCTGGGAGAGATCGCCAAGGGGTTCACCTTCGCCCAACTGGCCCGGGTGGCGGCGGGGTTTGGCGCCCGGCTGGAGGCGGAAGGGGTCCGCCGGGTGGTGGTGGCCCACGACACCCGTTTTCTGGCCAAGGAGATGGCCGAGGAGGCGGCGGGGATCCTTGGGGGAATGGGCCTGGAAACCTTCCTCCTGAAAGGCCCTTCCCCCTTGCCCCTCTTCGGCTTCGCCCTGGAGGAACTGGAGGCGGCCGGGTTCTACCTCACCGCCAGCCGTAAGCCCCCCCGCTACCAGGGGGTAAAGCTCCGCCTGGGCCCGGGAAAGCCCCTCTCCCCAGAAGGCATCCTCCTCCCCCCAGAGGCCCCGCAAGGGCGGGGAAGCTTCCAGGTACTGGACCGGAAAAAGGCCTATCTGGAACACCTGGCCCAAAGCGCAGGGGGAGCCCAGGGGAAAGGGGGCGTGGTTTACCTGGACACCCTGGGGGGAGCAGGCGGGGGGGTGTTGCCCGGGGTCTGGAAGCTTTTGGGCCTCGAGGCGGAGCTTAGGGAACTCCACCCCCTCCCCCACCCCCTCTTCTACGGGGTGGACCCCGACCCCAAGCCGGAAAACCTCCCCACCCTCCTCGCCCTCATGAGGGCGGTGGAACCCCCGGCGGTGGGCCTGGCCCTGGATGGGGACGCGGACCGCCTTGCCGTGGTCCTACCCGGCGGGGAACCGCTTTCCCCGGAAGGGGTTCTGGAAAAGCTGGGACAGGCCCTGGAAGGGAGGGAGGTCCAGGCGGATGGCGAGGGAGGCTACCTCTTCCCCTGGCACCTCCCGGAAAGGGATCCCTTTCTGGCCGCCCTCCTCCTCCTCAGGGTCCTCCTATGAGGGAGCTTCTTCCCGGTCTCTACCTCCTTCCCGTGCCCATCCCCTACCCCTTGAAGACGGTGAACCTCTACCTCCTTAGGGGCAACGGAGAGGTGGCCCTCCTGGACACCGCCCTGGGCACCAAGACCGCCCGGGGCACCCTGGAGCTCAGTCTGGCGGAGCTCGGCCTTTGCTTTGCCGACGTCAAGACCGTCCTCCTCACCCACCACCACCCGGACCACTACGGCCTGGCGGGCTTTTTTGAAGGGCTTGGGGCCCGGGTCTTTTTGCACCAGGAGGAGCTAGGGCGGGGCCACCTCTTCTGGCTCCGGCCCGAGACCTTTGAGGAAGCCAGCTGGCGGCTTTTCCTGGACCACGGCACCCCGGAGGAGGCCCTTTGGGGCATCCGGGAAACCATGGCCAAGACCCGGGAGCGGGTCCATCCTCCCCAAAACCCCACGCCCCTGAAGGACGGGGAGGTGCTGGAGGTAGCCGGCAAGAGGCTCAGGGTCATCTGGACCCCAGGGCATGCGGACGGGCACGTGGCCTTCTATCTGGAGGAGGAAGGAATCCTCCTGGCAGGGGACGCCCTCTTGGAACGGGTATCCCCCAACGTGGGCCTTTGGGCCTACACCCGGGAGAATCCCTTGAAGGACTTTCTGGCGTCCTTGGAGCGCCTGAGGGAACTACCAGCCAAGGCGGCGTATGCGGGGCACTTTGGCCCCATTCCCCAGGTTGAGAAGCGGGCCCAAGAGCTCATCGTCCACCACCAGGAGCGCCTGGAGGCCCTGCTTTTCCACCTTCAAGCCCCCATGACCGCCTGGGAGCTCTCCTTAAGGCTTTTCCCCCAGGAGCTGGACGCCGCCGGCAGGCGCTTCGCCTTTGCGGAAACCCTGGCCCACCTGGAGTACCTGCGCCTCGAGGGGCACGTAAGGCGGGAAGGCCCCCCCTACCGGTACTTCCGGGCCTAAAACCCTTGCCCTACGCCGCAGGTGGGGGTAAACTTTGACCCGGTTCAAGGAGGTGCCATGCGTCCTTGGTACGCCCACTACGACCCCGGGGTCCCCAGAGAGGCCCCCAGGCCCTGGCTACTCACCGAGCTCCTAAGGGAAAACGCCCGCCGCCATCCCCACAAGCTGGCCTTGGAGTTCCTGGGGCGAAGTCTTAGCTACCAAAGCCTATGGCAGCAGGTGGAGGCCTTCGCCAAAGGCCTCCAGGAGTCCGGCCTGAAGCCGGGGGACCGGGTGGCCATCATGCTCCCCAACACCCCCCAGTTCGTCATCGCCTTCTACGGCACTCTCTTGGCGGGGGGCGTGGCGGTGAACACCAACCCCATGTACACGCCCCGGGAACTACGGCACCAGCTCAAGGACTCAGGGGCCAGAGCCCTGGTCATCCTGGACCTTCTTCTTCCCCGCTACCAGGAGGTAAAGGGGGAAGCCCCGGTGGAGGTCCTGGTGCGTACAGGTATCCAGGACTACCTGCCCTTTCCCCAAAACCTCCTCTACCCCCTGATGCTCCGCCGGAAAGGACAAGCCCCAGGGAGCCTCGAGGGCACCCCCTGGCGCGCTTTCCTTAAGCCAGGTAAGCCCCATCCCGTACCTCTAGACCTGGACGACCTCGCCCTTTTGCAGTACACGGGGGGCACCACCGGGGTGGCCAAGGGCGCCATGCTCACCCACCGGAACCTATCCAGCAACGCCCTCCAGGTCCGTTCCTGGATCCCCGATTTCCAGGAGGGAAAGGAGGTAGTGTTGGGAGCCATCCCCTTCTTCCACGTCTACGGCATGACCGTGGCCATGAACCTGGCCCTTTCGGGAGCGGCCAAGCTGGTCCTTCTGCCCCGGCCTGAGATCAAGCCCATCGTGGAGGCCATAGAAAAGCACCGGGTGACCCACTTCCCCGGGGTGCCCACCCTCTACGTGGCCTTCAACCACTTCCCAGGAATCGAGAAACGGAACCTAAAGAGCCTACGGGCTTGCATCTCGGGCTCTGCACCCTTGCCGGTGGAGGTGGCCGAGCGCTTTGAACGCCTTACGGGAGCCAAGTTGGTGGAAGGCTACGGCCTCACTGAGGCCAGCCCCGTAACCCACTGCAACCCCCTCCATGGCCCCCGTAAGCTGGGGAGCGTGGGCTTACCCTTCCCCGGGGTGGAGGCACGGGTGGTGGACGAGGAGGGCCAGGAGGTCCCCCTGGGGGAGGTGGGGGAGCTCATCGTCA
>NZ_JAKTNU010000007.1:102373-102697 GCF_022760955.1 Thermus neutrinimicus | reverse complement strand
GGTGGTGGACGAGGAGGGCCAGGAGGTCCCCCTGGGGGAGGTGGGGGAGCTCATCGTCAAAGGCCCCAACATCATGAAGGGCTACTGGAACCGCCCCGAGGAAACCCAAAGGGCCCTCAAGGACGGCTGGCTCTACACCGGCGACATGGCCCGCATGGACCAAGACGGCTACTTCTACATCGTGGACCGCAAAAAGGACATGATCATCGCCGGCGGCTACAACATCTACCCCCGCGAGGTGGAAGAGGTCCTCTACCAGCACGAAGCCGTCCAGGAAGCCGCCGTGGTGGGCGTACCCGACCCCTACCGCGGGGAAACCGTGGC
>NZ_JAKTNU010000007.1:0-102363 GCF_022760955.1 Thermus neutrinimicus | reverse complement strand
CCGCCTTCATCGTCCTCAAGGAAGCCTACAGGGGCAAGGTCACGGAAAAGGACATAGAGATCTTCTGCCGGCAAAACCTCGCCGCCTATAAGGTCCCCCGCCTCATAGAGTTCCGGGATAGCCTGCCCAAAACCAGCGTGGGGAAGATCCTCAGGCGGGAGCTTCGAGAGGAGTTTACCAAAAGGCAACCCTAGCCTTGGGCCCGTGCCCGGGCCACCGCCTCCTTGAAAACCTCCACCGCCCGGTCCACCTCGGCCTCCGTGGTGTGGCGCCCTAGGGAGAAGCGCAAGGAGGCGCGGGCTTCCCTTGGGGATCGGCCAATGGCCAGGAGGACATGGGAGGGCTCGAGGCTCCCCGCCGAACAGGCCGAGCCCGAGGACACCGCCACCCCCATGAGGTCCATGGCGAGAAGCAGGGCCTCCCCATCCGCGCCCTTCACCGTCACGTTGACCAGCTTGGGAAGGCGGCGCTCCGGGTGGCCGTTGAGCTCTACCCCTTCCACGGAAAGCAAGCCCTCCTCGAGGCGCCTCCTTAAGGTGAGAAGCCGGGAAGACTCCTTTGGCAAGAGCCTTAAGGCCTTCTCCAGGGCCACCGCCATCCCATGGGCCAGGGCTGGGCTTTGGGTGCCTCCCCGCCTTCCCCCCTCCTGCTTGCCCGGCACCAGGGGGAAGAGATCCACTCCCTGGCGCACCAGAAGGACCCCTATCCCCTTCGGCCCATAGAACTTGTGGGCACTTAGGGAAACCAGGTCCGCTCCCACCTCATCCGCCCGGAAGGGCACCTGGCCCACTGCCTGCACGGCATCGGTGTGGAAGAGGACCCCGCGGGCGCGGGCGATCTCGGCCATCTCCCGGATGGGGTAAAGGGTGCCGAGCTCGTTGTTGGCGGCCATGACGCTCACCAAAACGGTGTCGGGCCTGAGGACCTCCTCCAGCTGCTCGGGGTAGACCAAGCCAAAGCGGTCGGGCCTGAGCCGGGTCACGGCGAAGCCCAGGCGCTCAAGAAGCCGCAAGGCCCCTAAGACCGCGGAGTGCTCCGCCTCCGTGCTCACCACGTGCCCCTTTCCCTTGGCCAGGGCCACCCCCAGGAGGGCCAGGGCGTCCGCCTCGGAACCCGAAGCGGTGAAGACCACCTCCCTGGGGCGCACCCCCAAGAGGCCTGCGATCCTCTCCCGGGCCCCTTCCAGGACTTTCCTCGCCTCCTGACCGAAGCGATGGACGCTGTTCGGGTTGCCGAACACCCCTTCCACCTGGCGCATGGCCTCCTGGACCTCGAGGTCCAGGGGCGTGGTGGCCGCATAGTCCAGATAGACCCAAGCCAAGGCTCCCTCCTTGCCCTAGACTCCCCTCGCCCGGGGCAGGCCCTGGCGGCAAGCCCCAAAACCCGCGCCTAGCCTGCGGGCTGGAGCGGGATCAACCGCTTGGCCTCGATGAGCTTCCGCTCCTCAATGAGGTCCTTCAGGGTGGTGCCCCCCAGGACCTGGCGCATGGCCAGATCCACCCGCTTCCAAAGGAGCTCGGTGGAGCACTGGCCCACCTTGGCGCAGGACTCCGGGTCCTCGATGCAGGAAACGGGGGCTAGGCTGCCTTCCAGGGCCTCCACCACCTCGAGGGCCGTCACCCTCTCGGGGGGACGGGCCAGGCGGTACCCTCCCCTGGCCCCCCGCACGGAGCGGATGAACCCCGAACGCCGAAGCTGGGCCGCGATCTGCTCCAGGTAGTGCTGGCTGATGCCCTGGGCCTCCGCCACCTCCTTAAGGGGCACCGCCTCCGGGGCCTTGAGGCCGATCTCCACCAGGGCCCTGAGGCCGTACTGGGCCTTCGTGGACACCCACATGCCCCCAGTATAGCGCAAAGGCCCTATTTCCTCACGGAAAACACGGTTTTCACGAAGGCCAGGCCGAAGAGCCCCGCCTGGAGGAGGACAATGCTGGCGCCGCTGGGCCAGTCCAGGAGGAACGAGAGGAAAAGGCCAAGCACCATGGAGAAGGAGGCCAAAAGGAGGGAAAGAAGGGTGAGGCCGGCAAAGGTGGAGCTTAGGAGCCTGGCCGCCGCCCCGGGGATCACCAGAAAGGCCGCCACCAGGATAATCCCCACCACCTTCACCGCCAACACCAGGCTCACGGCGAGGAAGCCGGAGAGGAGGTAGTCGTGGAAGACCACCGGCACCCGGTCGGAAAGGGCCAGCTCCCGGTCGAAGGTGGCGTAGGCCAAGGGTCCCCAAAGGGGCAGGAGGAAGAGGGCGAGGAGGAGGAGGAGGGCCATGGCCCAAAGGTCCGCAGGCCCCACCGCCAGGAGGGAGCCGAAAAGGTAACCCATGGCGTCCCCCACGTACCCCCGGGCCTTGGAGAGGAAGACGGCCCCCAGGGCCACGGAAAGGGCGAAGAAGACGCCGATGGCCGTGTCCTCGGAAAGCTCGGTTTTCTCCCGGACAAAGGTGATAGCCATGGCCACCAGAAAGGTAAAGGGCAGGGCCAACCAAAGGGGCTCTCCCCTCAGGAAAAGCCCCAAGGCCACCCCAGCGAAGGCGGCGTGGGCGAGGCCATCCCCCAGGAAGGAAAGCCTACGTTGCACCACGAAGGGGGAAAGGAGGCCGGAAAGAAGGCTTACCAAAAGCCCCGCCAAGAGGGCCCGCTGAAAAAAGGGGTAGCCCAAGGCTTCAAGCACGCCCACCCCCCACGTAAAGCCCATGGGCGTGGCCCAGGTGGCCAAAGGCCTGGCGCAGGCACTCCTCGCTTAAAGCCCGCTCCGGCGGACCAAAGCCCACCACCCTGCGGTTCATCACCAGGACGTGGCTGGCGTGGTGGGCAGCCTCCCAGTCGTGGGTGATCATGAGGACCGTGGCCCCCGACTCCCCCTGGTAGGCCTCCAGGTACCGGTACAGGTCCACCTCCCCCACCCGGTCCACCCCGGTGGCGGGCTCATCCAAAAGAAGGATCTTCGGCCTGCGGATGAGGGCCCGGGCCAGGTAGACCCGTTGAAGCTGCCCCCCGGAAAGCCGGCCCAAGGGGCGAAAGGCTAGCTCCTCCGCCCCCACC
Source organism: Thermus neutrinimicus (assembly GCF_022760955.1). Classification (NCBI taxonomy): domain Bacteria; kingdom Thermotogati; phylum Deinococcota; class Deinococci; order Thermales; family Thermaceae; genus Thermus; species Thermus neutrinimicus. Next base: position 99,326 of record NZ_JAKTNU010000007.1, on the reverse strand, counting down.
CGCTTTAGAGCGGAAAGGGCCTCTTCCCTTTCCCAGGAGGTGAGGCGGAAGGGCCAGCGCCGCCTAAGCCCCGTGGCCACCAGCTCCAGGGAAAGGGCCGGGAAGGAGCGGTCAAAGGTCTTGATCTGGGGCACGTAGCCAAACCACAGGGGATCGCTTTCCGCCAGGGAACGCCCCAAGACCCTGACCTCGCCCGTGAAGGGAACAAGGCCCAGGATGGCCTTCAAAAGGGTGCTCTTCCCCGCCCCGTTGGGGCCCACGATGGCCACGAAGGCCCCCTCTGGCACCTTCAGGCTGACACCCTCCAGGGCCCGGAACTCCCCAAAGCGCACAGACAGGTCTTGGACCTCGAGGGCCAACACACAATAACGGTAATCCATTTTCAACAAATCCGTCAAGGCCAAAAGCCTAGGCGTACACCCCCACGGGCGGGACCCCTTCCTACCAAACCCTGCCCTTAGCCTTGGGAAGGCAGGCCGCCTCCTCGAGCCCGTCTGGGCCCTTAGAAACCGTGCTCTTCCCCGGGGAACACCCCTTCCCGCACCTCCCGCACGTACTGGGACAGGGCCTCGAGGAAAAGCCTTTCCCCTTCCAGATACCGCTTCACAAACCGGGGCTTGAACTCCCCGTAAAGCCCCACCACATCGTGGAAAACCAGGACCTGGGCGTCCGTGTGAGGGCCAGCCCCGATGCCCACGGTGTGGACGGATAGCCTTTCCGTGACCTCCTTGGCCAGGCCCGTGGGCACCATCTCCAGCACCACCCCATAGGCCCCCGCCTCCTCCAGGGCCAAGGCCCCCTTTAGGATGCGCTCAGCCTCCTCGGGGCGCCTCCCCTGAAGCCGGTAGCCCCCCAGCTGGCTGGCCGTCTGGGGGGTGAGGCCCACGTGGCCCAGGACCGGCACCCCCGCCCGGCTGAGCCCCGAAACCACCTCCGCCACCTCCTCCCCACCCTCCAGCTTCACCGCATCCGCCCCGCCCTCCTTAAGGAGCCTCTCCGCGGCGGAAAGGGCCCGGTCCAAGGTGGCGTAGGAAAGGTAGGGCAGGTCCGCCACCAAAAAGGTATCCGGGGCCCCCCGCCGGGCTGCCTTGGTGTGGTGGAGCATCTCCTCCAGGCTCACGGGGACCGTGGAGGAATACCCCAGCACCACCATGCCCAGGGAATCCCCCACCAGGATGGCGTCCACCCCGGCCCGCTCAGCTAAGCGGGCCGTGGGGTAGTCGTAGGCGGTGAGGTAGACGAGCCTTTGGCCTTTGGCGTGACGGAACTCCTTAACCGTCCGGCGCACGGGAAAAGGCTATCATGAAAGGGCGTGGAAGGGCACCCAGACCTCGCCCTAAGGCCCAGGACCCTGGACGAGTACATCGGCCAGGAGAGGCTCAAGAAGAAGCTGAGGGTGTACCTTGAGGCGGCCAAGGCCCGGGGGGAACCCTTGGAGCACCTCCTCCTCTTCGGCCCCCCGGGCCTGGGCAAGACCACCCTGGCCCACGTGATCGCCCACGAGCTTGGGGTGAACCTGCGGGTCACCTCTGGGCCCGCCATCGAGAAGCCCGGGGACCTGGCCGCCATCCTGGCCAACTCCCTGGAGGAGGCGGACATCCTCTTCATCGACGAGATCCACCGGCTAAGCCGCCAGGCGGAGGAGCACCTCTACCCGGCCATGGAGGACTTCAAGATGGACATCGTCATCGGCCAGGGGCCCGCGGCCCGCACCATCCGCCTGGAGCTTCCCCGCTTCACCCTGATCGGGGCCACCACCCGGCCTGGCCTCATCACCGCCCCCTTAAGGAGCCGCTTCGGCATCGTGGAGCACCTGGAGTACTACTCCTTGGAGGAGCTTGCCGAGGGGGTCAGGCGGGATGCCCGGCTTTTGGGAGTGGCCATCACCCAGGAGGCCGCCCTGGAGATCGCCAAGAGAAGCCGGGGCACCATGCGGGTAGCCAAGAGGCTTTTCCGGCGGGTGCGGGACTTCGCCCAGGTGGCGGGGGAGGAAACCATCACCCAAGAGAGGGCCCTCGAGGCCCTAAACGCCTTGGGCCTGGATGAACTTGGCCTGGAAAAGCGGGACCGGGAAATCCTGGAAACCCTGATCCTGCGCTTCGGAGGCGGCCCGGTGGGCCTGCAGACCCTGGCCACCGCCATCTCCGAAGACCCAGGGACCCTGGAAGAGGTCCACGAGCCCTACCTCATCCAACAGGGCCTCCTGAAGCGCACGCCCCGGGGCCGGGTGGCCACGGAACGGGCCTACCGCCACCTGGGCTACCCCCCTCCCGTGGAACCCCTTCTCTAGGCCATGGTGCGGGCCACCCTGGACGAACTGGACCTGGCGGAGCTCCTGAAGGCTTTGGCCGACCACCGCAAAAGCGCCGTGGTGACCTTCCGGGGCCGCCTCTATGGCCGGATCCACCTCCTCCACGGGCGCATCCTCTACGCCCGCACCGAGCCGGGGCCCCACCTGGGGGAGTACCTGGTGCGCCTTGGCCACCTTTCCCTGGAGGAAGTGCAGGAGCTGGTGGAGCGCCAGGGGCGGGAAAACCCCGGAACCCCCTTGGGGGCCTTGGCCCTGGAGCTGGGCCTCATCGGGGAGGAGGAGCTAAGGGAGGCCCTCGAGGCCCAAGTCCTCGAGGCCCTGGCCACCCTGCTAGGGGAAAGGGAAGGGGAGGTCCTGGCCGAGCCCCTGGAGGAGGGAAGCCAGGTGGCCCTGCCGGAGACCCTGGAAACCAAGGCCACCCTCCTGGAAGCAGCCCGCCGCCTGGACGAGTGGCGCCAAGGCCAGGTGGACCCCGACGAGGTCTTCCACCTGGCGGAGGACCCCACCCGCCACCCCCTGACCCCGGAGGCCTGGACGGTGCTGGAACTCCTGGACGGGGTGCGGCGGGCGAGAAGCGTGGCCTTGCTTTCCGGTCTTCCAGAAGAGCAGGTTTATCACATCCTCTTCGAGCTGAAAAGCCGGGGGCTGATCCGCCCATCCACCCTGCTGGCCGAGGACCCTTTGGTCCTGGTGTTGGCGGAAAGCGGGGTGGTGCGAAGGCTTCTCCTTTACCTGTTGGAGGCCCACCGCTACCGGGTACAGCTTCCCCTGGACCCCGAGATGGCCCTGCGCCTCCTGAAGGAAAGGCCCAAGGCCGTCATCCTTCAGGGGGAAAGGGCCTTGGAAATGGCCCGAAAGCTCCGGGCCCACCCCGAGGGCAAGCTGGCCTCCTTGTACCTGGTAAGCGAAGCCCCCCCGGGGCTTCTCTTCCGTCCCCTTAGGGTTTTGCACCTTCCCAAACCCTTAAAGGCCCAGGAGGTGCTGAAAGCCCTAGCCCCCTTAAGGCGGGGCAAGGCCTAGTTGGGCCGCCTTCCCTCCCGCAGGAGGGCCTCCGCCCGCTCCCGGTAGGCAACCAGGGCCTGGTGCCACTCGTCGGCGGGGTGAACGTGGGGCAAGACCGCCTCGGTGCGGGCCAGGATCTCCTCGGGGGAGCGGTAACCCAACTGGACCAGGGTATCCACCACCATCTCCTGGGCCCCCACCCACTCCCGGCTTCCCTCCTGGGAAAGCTCCGCCGCCTTGCGGTAGTGGGTCAGGGCTTCCTCCAGGTGCATGAGGTCGTAGGCGATGTGGCCCAGGATCAGCTCCCCCGCCGCCTCTGCCCCCTGGCGCATGGCCTTTTGCGCCATCTCCTCCGCCTCCTGGTACCGTCCTTGCCGGTACAGGGCCTCGGCCAGGTCCGCCAGGGCCTGGGCGCGGTAGGGGTAGCCCTCTTCCCGCAAAAGGGCCCCCAGGTACTCCTCCGCCTCCAGGTAGGCCCCCTGGTCCAGGGCCGCCACCGCCATCTCGTGGAGAACGTAGCCCTTCTCCAGGCCTTCAGCCCTGGCCAAAGCCTCCTGGAAGGCGGCCATGCCCTCCGCGTAACGGCCCAGGCGGAGAAGGATCTGCCCTTGCAGAAGGGGAGTGCCATACGCCTTGTGGCCGCTTTCCTCCTCCAAAGCCAAAGCCCTCCCCACCTCCTCCAGGGCCCGGTTGGGGTTATCCAGGAGGAAATGGGCCCGGGCCAGGAGGTAGTGGCGGGTGGCGGCATCCTCCACGGGCTCCTCCCCCACGGCCCCCAAGGCCTCCTCCAGGGCCAAGAGGGCCCTTTCCCCCTCCCCCGCCTCCAGCCACATGGCAGCGGCATCCAAGAGGAGCCAGTAGCGCTCCAGCCCCAAGGCCAGCTCCGCCCCCCTCTCGTAGGCCAAGGCGGCCTCCCGGTAGCGGCCCAGCCTCTCCAAGGCCCTGCCCCTAAGCCCCTCTGCCCGCCAGGCCAAAAAGGCGGGAAGCCCCTCCTTAAGCGTCCTCAGCACCTCCTCAAACCGCCCCAGGTAGAAGAGGGCCTGGGCCTGGTGGTAGCGGGCCCGGGGGTCCTCCGTGGGGAGGAACAGGGCCAGCACCTCCCTCTCCCCTCGGCCCTCGAGGGCCAGAAGCTCCCCCAGAAGGGCCCGGTACAGGGGGTCGTACTCCAGCCCCCCGAGCTCATAGGCCTCCTCCAAGGCCCGGTGGGCCTTTTCCAACCCCTCCTCCCCGTAGAGGCTATGCACCTCCGCCAGGAGCAAAAGGGCCTCCCGGGCCTCCCCTTTGGAGCCGAACAGGGCCTTCCGGGTGAGGCGCTCAATGGCGGTGTCGTAATCCCCCTGGTGCAGGGCCTCGAGGACCCCCTTCATCGCCGCTAGAGAATACCACACCCCTCAGTCCTCTCACCGCGAAGGCGCTACCATAGGACCAGGGAGGTAGACCTTGCCGCAGCGGATCAACCCCTTCACCCTGGTTTTCTTGCTCCTTCTAGGCTATTTAGCCTACACCGCCTTCACCGGCCCTCCAGCCCCCACCCTTCCCTACACGGAGTTCCGCACCCTGGTGCGCCAGGGCAAGGTGGCGGAGGTGACCCTGGAGGAAACCCGCATCCTGGGAACCCTGAAGGAACCCGAGCGCTTCCCCACCCCGCAGGGGGGAAGCCAGGTGGCCAGGCGCTTCGCCGTGCCCTTGCCCCCCAGCCAGGTGGCCGACCCCGAGCTACTACGCTTTCTGGAGGAAAACGGGGTCAAGATCGTCACCAAACCCCCCTCCTTCTGGCCGCAGTTCCTCCTCTACCTGGGACCCACCCTCCTCCTCATCCTCTTCTTCTGGTTCTTCTTCATGCGGGCCCAGGGCGGGGCCGGGCAGGTGATGCAGTTCGGGCAGAGCCGGGCCAAGCTCTACGGAAAGGAAAAGCAGGTCAACACCACCTTCAAGGACGTGGCCGGCCACGAGGAGGCCAAGCGGGAGCTCATGGAGGTGGTGGACTTCCTGAAAAACCCCAAGAAGTACCTGGAGCTGGGAGCGGAGATCCCCAAAGGGGTCCTCCTGGTGGGGCCCCCGGGAACGGGCAAGACCCTTCTGGCCCGGGCGGTGGCGGGGGAGGCGGGCGTACCCTTCTTCTCCGTCTCCGCCAGCGAGTTCATGGAGATGTTCGTGGGCGTGGGGGCAAGCCGGGTGCGAAGCCTCTTTGAGGATGCCCGAAGGAACGCCCCCAGCATCATCTTCATAGACGAGCTGGACTCCATCGGCCGCAAGCGGGGGGCGGGCATAGGCGGTGGCCACGACGAGCGGGAGCAAACCTTAAACCAGATCCTTTCCGAGATGGATGGCTTTGAGAAGGACACCTCGGTGATCGTCCTGGCCGCCACCAACCGCCCGGACATCCTGGACCCCGCCCTCTTACGCCCCGGGCGCTTTGACCGCCAGGTGGTGGTGGGCCTTCCCACCCTGGAGGAGCGCCGGGATATCCTCCTGGTGCACATGCGGGGCAAACCCATCGCCGAGGAGGTGGACGCCCTGGAGCTGGCCCACCTCACCCCGGGCTTCTCCGGGGCCGACCTCAAGAACCTGGTGAACGAGGCAGCCCTGTTGGCGGCCCGGGATGGCGCCAAGAAGATCCGCAAGGAGCACTTCCTGAAGGCCCTGGACAAGATCGTGCTGGGCCTCGAGCGGCCTGCCCTTAAGCTTTCGGAGGAGGAGAAGAGGGCCGTGGCCTACCACGAGGCCGGGCATGCCGTGGTGGGCGAGGTCTTGCCCCATGCGGACAAGACGGAAAAGGTTTCCATCGTCCCCAGGGGCATGGCCTTGGGTGCCCGCTGGAGCAAACCGGAGGAAAGGGTTTTGGTTTCCAAGGACCACCTCATGGACGAGCTCGCCGTCCTCATGGCGGGCCGGGTGGCGGAGGAACTCTTCACCGGCACCGTGACCACCGGGGCCCAGGACGACTTCAAGCGGGCCACCCAGATCGCCAAGCGCATGGTCCTGGACTGGGGCATGGGGGAGCACTTCAAGAACATCGCCTGGGGTTCGGACTCCGGCCCCATCTTCCTGGGGGAGGAGATCGCTAAGAAGAAGGACCACTCCGAGGAAACCGCCCGCCTCATCGACCAGGACGTCCGCAAGATCCTGGACGAGGCCTACGCCAAGGCCCGCCAGGTCCTCATGGAGCACGCCCCCGCCATGCACAAGATCGCTGAGGAGCTCCTCCGGGAGGAAACCATCCCCGGGGAGCGGGTGCGGGCCATCCTCGAGGAAACCCAAGCGGTGCAAAGGGCCTCGGAGGAAAGCGCCTAGCAAAGAGCGGGAAGGGCCTTTTGGGCCTCCAGGAGTAGGGCCTGTTTCCTTTCCTCCCCCCACCCCAGGAGGGGGGCCATGAGGTCCGCCACCCGGGGCAGGGCCTCCTCCGCCCTCCTCCGGTCCAAAAGGGCCAGGCCCAACCTGCGGGCCAGCACGTCCAGGGGCTTTTGCGCAAGCTCCTCCCTCACCGCCCACACCACCTCCCCCTCCAGGTAGGGAAGCCCGGGGAGGAGGGGCTTGTCCCCCAAGGCGGCCACCTCGAGGGCCAGGGTGCCGTAGTGGGCATAGAGGTGCTCGGCCACCTCCTCCGGCAGGGGCAAGGGGGGCTTAGGCCCCGCCCCCAGGAGGGGGGTGCGGTGGCTTTCGGAGGGGGGGAGGTGGAGGGAGAGGTCCCGGGCCAGGCGTTCCAGGAGGTCCAGGGCCATGAGGCGGAAGGTGGTCCACTTGCCCCCGGTGAGGGTGTAGAGGCCCCGTTCCTCCACGATGAGGTGGTCCCGCACCAGAAGCCGGGTCTCCCCCTTCCCCACCAAGGGCCTGAGGCCCGCCCAGGCGGCCAGGACCCGGTCCGAGAGGTCCCCCAGGTAGGGCCGGATCTCCTCCAGGAGGTAGGCCACCTCCTCCTCCCCGGGCAGGGGGCAGGCCGTGGCCTCGGCGGGGAGGTCGGTGGTGCCCAAAAGGGCCCTTCCCCCCCAGGGCAGGAGGAAGAGGACCCGGCCATCCCGGGTCCTGGGCAGGAGGAGGCCCACCTGCAGGGGGTAGTCCAGGACCAGGTGCGTCCCGCGGGAGGGGGTGAGGAGGGGGGGAAGGTGGGGATGCAGAAGGCGGCGCACCCGGTCCGCCTGGGGCCCGGTGGCGTTCACCACCGCCCTGGCCTGGACCTCCACCTCACGGCCCGTGAGCCGGTCCCGCACCACCGCCCCCCTTACCCTTCCCTCCCTTAGGAGAAAGCCCGTGGCCTCGGCGTGGTTCAGGGCCACCGCCCCCCGCTGGAGGGCGGAGAGGACGAGGGCCAGGTTCAGGCGGTGGTCGGCGAACTGCCCGTCCTGGTAGAGGATGCCCCCAAGGGTGGGGGGAAGGCTGGGGAGGAGGGCCCTCACCTCCTTGGGGGTGGCGTAGCGGCTTGGGGCCAGCCGCCCCCCTCCCGCCAACAGGTCGTAGAGCTTGAGGCCGAGCCCGTAGTAAGGGAGCTCCAGGGGGCGGAAGAGGGGGGTGAGGAGGGTTAGGGGCCTGGCCAGGTGGGGGGCAAGCCCCATCACCACCCTCCTCTCCTTAAGGGCCTCCCGCACCAGGCGCAGCTGCCTGGGGTCCCGGTGCCTGACCGCCAGCTCCAGGTAGCGCACCCCCCCGTGGAGGAGCTTGGTGGAACGGCTGCTGGTGCCCATGCCGAAGTCCCCCGCCTCCACCAGGGCCGCCCTCAGGCCCCTTAGGGTGGCCTCCCACAACACCCCCGCCCCCGTGGCCCCACCCCCCAGGACGAGGAGGTCCAGGGGCTCCCTAAGGCGTTCCCAGAGCTCCTCCCGGGCCGGGGTCATCCCTCCTCCCTGGCCCAGCCCAGGGCCCGCTCCACCGCCCGCCGCCATTCCCCGTGCAGGGCCTCCCGCCGGGAGGGGGGCATGGGGGGATCGTGCTCCACCCAGCCCGGCCTTGGGTAGAGCTGGCGGAACTCCCTCTGGGCCATGGCCACAGGCCTCCCCTCCAGGCTGAAGAGGATGGCCCGGCTGCTGGTGGTGCCCTGGTCCAGGGCAAGGAGATAGCTCATAAGGCCTCCCGTAGCCTCCTGGCGGAATCCTCGGGCAGGGTGTCCACCACAAAGGTGCCCGCCCCAAGCTCCGTGCCCGCCAGGAACTTCAGCTTGTCCTTGGCCCTTTTAGGGGGATAGAACTCCACGTGGAAGTGAAAGGTGCGCTCCTCCCCCAAGGGGGCAGCGTGGAAGACCATCACGTAAGGAAAGGGCTCGCCGAAAAGGGCGTCGTAGCGGGCCACCACCCGGCCCAAAAGCCGGGCGAAGGCGGCCATCTCCCCCTCGGAGAAGGTCCAGGGCCCTGGGTGGCGCTCCAGGGGGACCACCCAGACCTCAAAGGGGTAGCGGGCGAAGGGGGGCACGAAGGCCAAGAACCCCTCCTCCTGGTCCACCCGGTAGGGCCCCAAGTGGGGAAGAAGCTCGAGGAGCACCGGCCTTTCCCGGAAGGCCTGGCTTTCCCGCTCCAGGATGGGGGGCACAAAGGGGTAGGCGTAGATCTGCCCGTGGGGGTGGTGTAGGGTAACCCCCACCGCCTCCCCCCGGTTCTCGAAGGGCATGACGAAGCGGACCCCCTCGAGGGCATACAAAGCCCGGTACCGCTCCCGCCAGACCCAGGCCAGGAGGAGCCTTTCCTCCTCCTCGAGGGTGGCCAGGCTTCCCACGTGGGCCTGGGTGTAAACCACCACCTCACACCGGCCCAAGGCGCTTCCCACGGGAACGGGAAGCCCCTCCGGGGGAGGGGTGGGGCTTGGCACCAGGGAGGGAAACCGGTTCTCAAAGACCGCCACCTGAAAGCGGGCAAAGGGGATCTCGCTGGGGAAGCCTCCCTCCTGGCTTGGGCAGAGGGGGCAGTGCTCCTTGGGGGGCAAAAAGGTGCGCTCCTGGCGGTGGGCGGCGTAGACCACCCACTCCCGCCGCAGGGGATGGTAGCGGAGGTGGGGGCTTGGGGAAAGGGGCTCCGCGGGCTCGGGGAGGGGGGGGTCCTCGAGGGGATGAAGCCCGTAGAGGATCAGCTCCCGACCATCCTTCTTGCGGTGCACGCGCCTATAAAAGGAAGGCATAGTCCAAAACCTCCTCCTCCACCCGGAAACGGTAGGGACCAAGGAACTCCACCTCCTTGTCCCGGCCCAGGAAGGCCAGAAGCCTTTCCCTTTCCCCCGGGGAAAGCCAGGAGGGAGGGTCAGAGGTGGCCTTGAAGCCCGTGATCTCCCCCATGGCCTCCTGTAGGCGCATCTCCTCAGGGGATAGCAGCGAGAAACGGCTCCGGAAGAAGGCCACGTCCGGGTCCACCTGGACGTTTCCCCGAAGCCAAAGCCGGTGCAAGGTGGTGCGGAGGGCATTCCTTAGCCCCGGGCCCGTGGGGTCCTGTAGCCAGAAGGAGCGGTCCTCGTTGTCCCAGTAAGGAGCGGCATCCGGACCCACCCTCAGGCCATCGGCAAGCCCCAAGGAGGCCAGGATGGGGGCGCCGCAGAAGAGGAGGTAGGCCTCCCCCGCCTCTTCCCGGATCCGCTCCATGGCCTTACGGTACCGCACCTCCCCCTCCGCCCCGGGAAGGGCAGCGGCGTAGAGGAAATCCAGCTTCAGGTACTCGTAACCCCATTCCCGCACCCTGCGCACCAAAGCGGCCACATGCTCCAAGACCTCCTCGTTCCCGGAGTCCAGGGCGTAAAGGGGCCTCCCCCAGTTGAAGCCAGCGGGAATGGGCCTTCCTTCCCCATCCCTCAGGATCCACTCGGGGTGGGCGCGTCCTAGGGGACTATCCGCTGTCACCAGGAAGGGGGCCAACCATAACCCAGCCCTCAAGCCCTTCTCCCGGATCCTCTCCGCCAAAAAGGCCATCCCCCGGGGGAAGCGGGGGTTTGGCTCCCAGTCCCCCAGGGCCCGCTGCCAGCCGTCGTCGATCTGGAAGACCTCAAAGGGAAGCCCAGCCACCTCCTCCAGCACCTTTAGGAGCAAGGCCTCGTGGATCCGGTTGTAGAAGCTATACCAGGAGCACCACACCCTGGGGGGCCTGCCGGAAAGGCGGCGGGGAAGGTACCGGGCATAAGCGGCAAAGGCCTCTTCCTCGAGCCCGTAGGCCAAAAACCAGCGCCCCTCCCCCGAGGCGTACCGCCCTAGGAGCACCTCCTCCCGCCCCAAGACCCGGGCCCCTGGGTCCAGGGCCCCAACAAGGAGGACCTGGCCCTCGGGAAAGCGCAAGGCCCCAAGGCCGCTTCCCCACCAGGCCTTCCCCCAGTCCGCGGCTTCCAGGAGGAAGGGATCATCCGCCTGAGGGCGGCGCTCCTTGGGGAAAAGGGGCTTGGGCGGCTCCCGTGGGTCCACCCAAGCGGACAGGCTCCAACTCTGCCAGCCGTGGCGGAAAAACTGGACCCCCCTCAAAGGGGGAAAGGCCCGCACCTCCCTTCCCCTCAAGAGGTACCCTCCCGAAACCGGCTCCGAGGAAGCCGCCGTGACCGCCACCTCCAGGGAACTTCCCCGAGAAGGATCCCCAAACGCTAACCGCATGGCCCAGCCCTCCTGGAAAGCTGCCTCCTGCCCCCGGCATTCTACCCCTTGGCCCCGTAGGGAAACCGCAAGGCCAGCCCCAAGGCCAACAGGGCCGCCACAAAGGGAGGCACCGCCATAAGGAAGCGGAAGGCACCCCCCGGGTCGGGCCCCGGGGCCTCCCCGCTCACGTACCCGAAAAGGGGGGTGAGGAGGGCGAAGGAAAAGGCCTGCAGGGGTCCGGAAAGCCGGTTGATGAACCCGTAGACGCTATAGTAGACCCCTTCCCGCCTCCTTCCCGTAAGCTGGGCGTCCCGGTCGATCACCTCTGCCAGCAGGACATCCCCCAAGACCAGCACCCCGCCAAACCCCATCCCGATGAGGAGGCCCACGGGCAGGGCCTGGAGAAGGGTGCGGGGCAGAAGGAGGAGAAGGGCCCCCAGGGCCAGGAGGGCAATGGCCAGGAGCCAGGCTCCCTTGGGGCCCAAGGCCCCTGACAGCCGGGCCCAGAGGAAGACCGAGGGCAAGGCCGCCAGGAGCACCGAGGCGAAGAGCAGGGAGGTGGCCTCAGGCCCTAGGCCCAAGGCGTACTTGGCGTAAAAGGGCATGGCCGCCCCGAAAAGCCCCACCGCGAAGAGGAGGAACAAGGCGGCCAGGGAGTAGAGCCAAAAGGCCTGGTCCCCCAGGGTGTAGCGGAAGGCGGGGATGAAGGGAAGGGGCTTGGCCAGCTGGGCCTTAGGGTCTTCCCGGATGGAAAGGAGGAAGAGGAGGAGCAACGCTCCCCCGCTGGCCCCATAGAGGAGGGCCATGCCGGGAAAACCCAAGGCGGTGTAGACCAAGGGGGTCAGGGCGATGCTCACCGCCAGGCCCAGGAAGTAAAACCCCTGGCGCCAGGCATTGGCCCGGGCCCGCTCCTCCTGGCCCCTGAAGAGCTCGGGAAAGAGGGCCGCGTGGTTCACCCAGGTGAGGGCGGCGAAGGTCTCGAAGAAGAGGATGACCCCAAGGCAGTACCAGAAGAGGCCAGGCCCTTGGCGGAAGGGCCCGGGAACGTTGAAGGTGAGGTAGAAGGCCAAAAGCAACAGGGGAAGCCCCAGGAAAAGCCAAGGCCGCCTCCGGCCCCAGGGGGTCCGGGTGCGGTCGGAGAGGTAGCCGAAAAGGGGATCGTTCACCGCATCCCACGCGGAAAAGACCAGGCGGGCTAGGGCGAAGGCGCTGGCGGCCAGGCCCAGGTGGTCCAGGTAGTAGAAGGCCAGGTAGGTGCCAAAGGTCTGGCCCGGCAGGGTTAGGCCCAGGGCACCCAGGGCATAGGCCATGTGGGCTGGGATCACCAGGCTACCCCCAGGGGCAGGATAGGCTCCAGATACGCCACCTCGAGGACATGGCGGGACCAGAGCCTTTCCCCCTCGTAAGCCTCCCCCACCAGACGGTAGGTACCCGGGGAAAGCCGCCTTAAGGCCTCCTGGAGGGGGAGGTAGCGGGCCTGGACCTCGAGGGGGCTTTCCCAAAGCTCCCCCAGGCTGAAAAACCGCCGGGCCTCCCCAGGGGCCAAGGCCACCTCCTCCTCGTATAGGGGGAGGTGGACGGGGCCCTCCAGGAAAAGGCGCACCTTAAGCCTCAGGGGCCGGTCCAGGTCGCTTATGAGCCAGGCCTCCTGCAAAGGCGGTCCTCCCACCTCCACCCTTTCCCGGTAGGGGACCAGGGAGAGGAGGACCGGGCTGCTGGCCTCCTTCAGGGCGTGATAGCCCTTCTTGGGCACCCGCTCCACGTCCACCACCGCCCAGGTGATCCCCTCCCAGGGCTCCACAAACATGAACTGGAAGTAGCCCGCCACCCTCCCCTTTCCCCGCCGATAGGCGTGGATGGCAAACTCCAAAAGCCTGGCCTGGTAGGCTTGGGAGTTCTCCACAAACGCCTCCAGGGACTCCCCCACCTCCACCCCCGCCACCCGGAAGGTCTCGTGGGGCTGGAAGTTGTGGTAGGCGTAGACCTCCCACCGGGGAGGCCAGGCAGCCTCCCCCAGGACCCGGCGCAACAGCGCTGGCCGGGGCAGGGCCTGGGCCCCGAACTCGGAGGGAAGGGGAGCCCCGGGAAGGGCCAGGAAGTCCCGCATGTGCCCCCAGTACCACCCGGGGTAGGGGTGCTCGCGAAAGTCGGAGGCTTCCTTTACTGGGCGGGTGGGGTCCTCGGCCCTAAGGGCAGCGGCCAGGAGGGGGCCCAGGGCGTGGCAGTTATGGGTGGGCTCGTTCTGGGCGCACCAGAGGTAAAGGGAGGGATGGGCCCCTAAAACCTCCACCATGGCCCTCGCCTGGCGCAAGGCCTCCTGGGCGAAGGCCTCGTCAGGGGCGTACCCCCACTGCAAGGGGAAGTCCTGCCATACCAGGATCCCCTCCTGATCGCAGGCCCGGTAGAAGGCGGGGTGGGTCAGGTGGGCGTGGACCCGAACGGCGTTCAGGTGGGCCTCCTTGAGGAGGGCCACGTCCTTTTGGGCCAGGGCCTCGGTGTAGCCGGAAAGCCACTGGGTGGGGATGATGTTGGTCCCCCTCAGGAAAAGCCTCCTCCCGTTCAAAAGAAGCCACCCCTCCCCGTCCAGCTCCACGGTGCGGAAGCCGAGAGGAGCGCTGAGGCTTGCCCCCAGGAGCTCCGCCTCCAGGCGGAAAAGATGGGGGAACCCCCGCTCCCACACCTCCCACAGGGGCATCTCGGGCAGGTCCCAGACCCCCTCCTGCCACCTTCGCCCCCCTTCCCCCTCCAGGACCAGCCTTTTCTCCAAGGCCTCCCCAGGAAAGTTCTCGGGGAGGATCCTGAGGATCACCTCCTCGCGGTAGGGCCTCAGGGCATCCACAAGAAGGCGCACCCATAGCCGCCAACCCCCCGGCCGGGGAAGGAGACGGTGGGTAAGGCCCAAAAGGGCCACCTCCTCCCGCATCCAAACCTCCACCCCGCCCCAAAGGCCCCCCGTTCCCCGCTCCTGGCCCCGCTCCGTGGTCCCCCCAGGCCGGCAGTCGTGCTGCCCAAAGACCCCTTTGATCTGCCGCTTAAACCGGGGCCAGACCCCCAAGGGCTCCTTGGGGGCCGAGACCCGGAGGAGAAGCTCCCGCCCAGGGGGAAGCTCCTTAAGCCAGGGGAAGAAGTACCCCTCGTGCCGCCCCAGGTAGGTGCCATCCACCCAAGCCTCCTGGTAATAGTCCCCAAGGGAGCGGAAAAACCGCCTCGAGCCCCCCTCGGGAAGGGAGAACCGGTACCAGCCCACCTCCGCCTCCAGGCCCTCGAGGGTCCACTGGTGGGGAAGGGCCACCTCCCGCCAGCCGGCCTGGGGAAGCTCCGCAGGGGTCCTCGCCTCATGGGCCAAAAACCAAGCTCTTTCCAACCTCATCCCTCCACCTCCAAAAGGGCCTCCCGAAAGGGGGGCAGGAGGACCCGTTCTCCCTGGCAAGGGAACACCTTCCCCTCCACCCAAGCCCCCCAAAGCCTCCTGCCAAAGAGCCTCAGGCCAACCCCCTCCCAAGGCCAGGGGTACTCCCCCTCCCCTTCCCAAAGGAGGCGGTAGCCTCCCTCCACCGGAAACAGGCGGAACCGGTCCAACCTATAAGGCCCTTCCCCATCCCCCTCGTCCCAGTACAGGCCGCCTTCCGCCCCTCCCTCCTCTGGGTAGAGGTGCAGGGAAAGCCCCCCTTCCTCCAAGAGGGGCAGGATGGAGCCGGCCCGCACCAAAAGGGGAATCCGCTTTAAGGGAGCGGGAAGCTCCACCCACTTTGGCCCCTGCAGGATCCGGTCCTCCCCAAAGGGGTACCACCCGCCCCCCGGCAAGGGCACCCGCTTGGCCCTGGCCCCCTCCTCCAGGACTGGGGCCACCAGAAGGTCGCTTCCCAAGAGGAAGGCCTCCTCAAGGCCAGCCCCATCGGGCTGGCCTCCTTGCAGGAAGAGGGGCCTGAGGAGGGGAAGCCCCTTTTGGCTTGCCCGGTGGGCCAGGGTGTACAGGTAGGGCAGAAGCCTCTCCCGCTGCGCCATGGCCCAGCGCACCCCATCCAAGACCTCCTCCCCAAACCGCCAGGGCTCCCGGCGCCTGGTCCAGCGGGCGGAGTGGAGGCGGAAAAAGGGGGTGAAGGCCGCCAGCTGGAACCAGCGCAGGTAAAGCTCGGGGGAAGGGTTCCCGCTAAAGCCCCCGATGTCCGAGCCCACCCAGTACACCCCGGAAAGGGAAAGCCCCAAGAGGGCCCGGAGGGTAGCCTTTAGGCCCTCCCAGGTGCTCTCCACATCCCCGGTCCAGGCCCAGGCGTAGCCCTGGACTCCGGCAAAACCCGCGCGGGTGAGGAGGAAGGGCCGGCGATGAGGGGCGTGTTTCCGAAACCCCTCAAAGCTGGCCCGGGCCATGAGGAAACCATAGAGGTTGTGGGCTAGGGCGTGGTCCCCCCCTTGGCCCTCGAGGCTGTGGCGCACGCTCCTAGGAAAGATGGGCTCCCCCCAGGCGGCGAAGAGGGCGGGCTCGTTCATGTCCAACCAGAAGCCGGAAATCCCCATGTCCAAAAACCCCTTAAGCCTCTCCCCCCACCAAGCGCGGCCCCTGGGGTCGGTGAAATCCGGGAAAGCGCTAAGCCCCGGCCAGACGGGTCCCAGGAAAACCTCCCCCGAGGGCAAACGGCAGAACACCCCCTCCCTTAGACCCTCCTCATAGGGGGTAAAACCCTTTTCCGCCTTCACCCCGGGGTCCAGGATGAGCACCGTGCGCACCCCCCTCTCCCCGAAGGCCCGCACCATGCCGGCAAGGTCGGGAAAGCGCCCTTCGTCCACGGTGAAGACCCGGTATCCCCGCATGTAATCGATGTCCAGGTGCACCGCCTTAAGGGGAAGGCCCCGCCTGAGGAAACCCTCCACCACCTCCTCCACCTCCTTCCGGGTCCTAAGCCCCCAGCGGGCATAGTGGAAGCCCAGGGCCCAGCGGGGCGGCAAGGGGGGAAGGCCGGTGAGGCGCACATAACGGGCCAGGGCTTCCTCCAGGGGCCCGGGGATCAGGTGGTAGCGGAAGGTTCCCCCAAGAAAGCCCACCAGGGCCTCGCCTCCCCGCAGGTCGGCGAAGCCATCCGCGGAGTTCTCGTAAAAGGCCAGGCACTCCCCCGCGGGCTTTAGGGAGAGCCAAAGGGGCACCGAAAGGTAAAGGGGATCCTCCCCAGAACCATAGCTTCCCCCAGGGTCTTGGTTCCAGAAGCGGAAGACCCCACCCCGGCGGTCCAAGGGGTAGGCCCTTTCCCCAAGGCCCAAGACCCTCTCCTCCGGCAAAAGGCGCACCCGGTGCCGCCAGGCCCTTCCCGAGCGCTCGGGGTAGGTCTCCTGCCAAAGAAGCCTCCCCGCCCCGTCCCAAAGGGTTAACCCCTCCTCCCCCAC
This sequence comes from Thermus neutrinimicus, assembly GCF_022760955.1. Taxonomy (NCBI): domain Bacteria; kingdom Thermotogati; phylum Deinococcota; class Deinococci; order Thermales; family Thermaceae; genus Thermus; species Thermus neutrinimicus. Next base: position 83,112 of record NZ_JAKTNU010000007.1, on the reverse strand, counting down.
CGCCAGGGCCAGGCGGGGGGTCTTAAGGAGGTAACCTCCCTCCTGGTCCTCGAGCTCAAAGGAGGAAGTTTCCCCAGCCTCCGTAAGGGCGTAAGAGGGCACCGCCTCGTTGGGAAACCAGGTGAGGCGGAGGTGGTCCTCCCCTAGGAAGACCGCCTCCAGCTCCGCCCCCTGGAAGCGCACCCTCACCCCGCCGGGGATGGCCGTTAGGCCCAAAGGTTTCCCCACCCCCTGCCAGGGAGGCAAGGGAGCCTTGGGCTCCCACCGGTCCCGCCTCCTGGCGTACTGGATGGCCAGAAGGAGAATGCCTGGGCCCAAGAGGGCGGCCATTTCCAACGCACTCCAAAGTTTCTTCAGCAAATCCCTTCGCGGTGCACCCATAGCCTACTCCCAAAGCCCGCGCCTGGCCTCACAGCCCTCCAGAAAAGCCCGCACCCTCTCTGGAGGCACCTTGGGCCTGCGCCAGAAATCCAAAAGCCCGTTTTCCTCCTGAAAGGTGTCGTAGAGCTGGGTGTAGCAAAACCCGCTCAGGAGGCTTTGGCAAACGGCTCCCAGATAGCGGAGCACCTCCTGCAAGAAGGCCTCCTCCCCCTCCACCTCCCGGTACCCCCAGCCCAAGGTGGAGCCCTGGAGCCTTAAGCCCCCAAACTCGGAGAGGAAGGGGCGCACCCCCGGGGGTAGACCCTCCCAGGAAAGGGGCCGGCCCATGGGGGCCAGGGGAACGGCTCCTTGTCCATAGCGGCGGGCTAGGACCTCGGGAGGGGCGTAGTCGTGCACGGTGTAGAGGTCCCAGAAGGGGCCGTGCTCAAAGCCGTCGTTATCCACCAAAAGGCGCGTGGGGTCCAAGGAGCGGGCCAGGAAAAACACGCCCTGGAGGAAGGAGCGGGCCTCAGGCCCCCAAGGCCAAAGGCCCCAGCTCTCGTTGAAAAGAACCCAGGCCACCAGGCTGGGATGGTTGTGGTCCCGCTCCAAGGCCGCCAAAAGCTCCGCCAGGTAGCGCCGGGCAGCCTTGGGAGAGAAGCGGAAGAAGCTCGGCATCTCGGCGAAGACCAGAAGCCCATGCCGGTCCGCCAGGTGGAGGTAACGGGGGTCCTCCAGCTTCTGGTGCTTGCGCACCCCGTTGAAGCCCAGGGCCTTGGCCAAGAGGATGTCCCGCCTGAGGGCCTCGAGGCCAGGCGGGGCCAGGTGCCCCTCCGGCCAAAGGCCCTGGTCCAGGACCAGCTTGGGGAAGTAGGGCTCCCGGTTGAGGAGGAAGACCCCTTGCTGGGCGGAGACCTCCCTTAAGCCCCCGTAGGAGTAGGCCTCGTCCAGAACCCGCCTTCCCCCGAGGAGGCGGAGGCGCAAGGGAAAAAGCACCGGGTTCTCCGGGCGCCAGAGGAAGGCGCCGGCCTCCCCCCTTAGGGGAAGCCCCAAAAACCCCCGGGCAAGCCCGTCCGAAAGGGGAAAGCGGGCCTCCAGCCAAGGCTTTTCCCCCATGGGCGCCTCCCCCCTTACCCCTGGGAAAAGGGCCACCTCCACCGCATCCCCTTCCCCTTGGGCCCGGACCTCCAGGTGGAAACCCAAGGCCTCGAGGTCCGGACGGAGGCGAAGGGAGGCGATGTGACTTTCCGGCACCCATTCCAGCCAAACCGGCTGCCAGATCCCCGTGGTCCTCGGGTAGAAGATGCCCCCGGGCTCCCCCAGGGCCTGCTTGCCCCTGGGCTTTTCCGGATCCAAGGGGTCGTCCTCGGCCCGCACCAGGACCTCCAAGGGCTTACCCAGGAAGGGGGTGAGCTCTAAGGCGAAGGGGGTGTGCCCCCCTTCGTGCTCCAGGACTTTGGCCCCGTTCAAAAAGACCTCCGCCCGGTAGTCCACGGCCCCGAAGCGCAGGAAAAGCCGAAACCCAGGCCTGGGCTTTACCCTTAGGACCTTCCGGTACCAGGCCACCCGTACCCAGGGCTGACCCACCCCGCTCCCTGGGGCCTCGGGGGGGAAGGGAACCCGAATCCTACGGTCAAAGGAAACCCCTTCCGGGCGCTCTGCCTCACTAAGGGCAAAATCCCAGGTCCCCTCGAGGCTCCTCCAGCCCGGACGCCCTAGGGTGGGCCTGGGATGGTTGGGGTCGGGGTTCATAAGGCCCTACTCCTTGATCTCATGGGGGAAGAAGGCGCTGAGGAAGTAGGCGAGGAGAATGGCCACCCCGGGGATCACCGCCACCAGGAAGCGGAAGGCCAAGCCCGGGTTCGGCCCGGGGTTTTCCCCGCTCACGTACCCGAAAAGGGGCCCAAGGAGGGCGAAGGAGAGCCCCACCAGGGCCCCCGAGGCCCGGCCCAAAAGCCCCACCAGGCTGTAGTAGGCTCCCTCCCGCCGGGTCCCCGTTCTTTCGGCGTCCAGGTCGATGACCTTGGCCATCACCACCTCCCCCGTGACCCGCACCCCCGCAAACCCCACCCCCACCAAAGCCCCCACCAGGACGGCGGGCAAAAGGCTTTGGGGAAGGAAAAGGAGCAAGGCCGCCACCCCCATGAGGAGGTGAGCCAGCCGCCAGGCCCTTTTGCCCCCCAAGGCCCTTGCCAGCCGGCCCCAGAGGAAGACCGAAGGCAAGGCCACCAGGAAAACCGCGGCGAAGAGGAAGGTGGTGGCGGCCTCGGGCAGGCCCAGGCTGTGCTTGGCATAGAAGGCCATCCCCGTCTGGATCACCATGCGGCCAAACTCAAAAAGGAGCCCCACCAGGGCCGCCACCCAGAAGGCCCCATTGGCCAGGACCAGCCGGAAGGACTCCCTTAGCCCCAGGCCGCTTTCCGCCTTGGGGTCCTCCTGGATGCCGGGGAAGAACCAGGCAAAGGCCATAAGGGCCAGCAAGGCGAAGAGGAGGGCCATGCCCCAAAACCCCACCTGGGCGTAGACCAAGGGGGCCACGGCAATCCCCAGGATTAGGCCAAAAAGCTCCGTTCCCCGCTTCAAGGCCGCAGCCCCCGCCCTTTCGGAAAGTCCTCGGAACATCTCCGGGAAAAGGGCCCCGTAGTTGGTCCAAACCACGGTGGCCATGGTCTCGTAAAGGACGATTCCTAGGGCGAAGTAGTAGGGAAGAACCTGGGGAGAACGGGCCCACTCGGGCACCCAGAAGACCAGGATGTAGAAAAGGAGGAAAAGGGGTATCCCCAAAAGGAGCCAAGGGCGCCTGCGGCCCAAGCGGGTCTTGGTGCGGTCGGAAAGGTGGCCGAATAGGGGGTCATTGACGGCATCCCAGAAGGCATACACCGTGCGGGCCAGGGCATAGAAGGCGGCGGAAAGGCCCAGCTTTTCCAGATAAAAGAAGGCCAGATAGGTGCCAAAGCTTTCGGAAACCAAGGTAAGCCCCAGCTGACCCGAGGCGTAGCGCCACTTTTTCACGACGGCCTCCTTCTAAAGCGCATCCCGAACCATCCGCCACGTAAGGGGGTGGAACTCGGCCAGGACCCGGCGCACCTCGGGGTGGGCAAGGGCAAAGTAGTCAGCCTCCCGCGTCCGCCAGTCGGGAAGGGCCCGGCCCTCGGGGGTGGGGAGGGCGCTGTGGTGCACCAGGTAGTAAAGGCCCGGGGGGAGGTTGGCCAAATCCAGGTAAAAGCCAAGCCGCTCCTCTGGGGGAAGGCCATAGGGGTCCAGGAAGCGCACCCTGGGGAAGGGCACCCGGGCCAGGAGCCGTTCCAGGTCGGGCAGGAAGGCAGGGGGAACCCCCAGGCCCTCGAGGCTCTCCGGCACCAAGGGCACCAGGCGGTACTCCTGGGCCAACCGCAGGTAAACCTCCGCCAGGTCGGGCCTCAGCACGGCCCCTTGGTGGGTGTCCAGGTGGGTGGGCGAGAAAAGCCTTTTGGCCGCCTCAATCTGCGCCCTTAGCTCCCGTTCCACCTCCTCCTGGCGGGCTCTTTCCCAGACGATCTCCAACGAATCCGGGAAATATCCCGCTTCGTCCCTAAGGCTTTCCCCCTCCGTCAGGGGCCGCATCCGGGGAGCGGGCCACTCGCTGGTGAGCACCAGATGCACCCCCAAATCCTCCCCCTTCACCCCGCTGGCCCAGGCCCCCGGCACCATCACGCTTCCCGTGGGAAAGCCCAGGGCCTGGTAGGCGCTGTTTTGCGCATGGGTCAGGCCCAGGTCATCGTGGTGCAGGAGGAGGGCCCGCCTAGGAAGCCCAAGCCGCTCCAGAAGGTCCATAAAAACCCCCTTTCCCTTCTGATTCCATCCTAGCGCACCGCCAAAGGAAAATGCAAAAGGAGGGGCCCAGCCAGGCCCCTCGAGGGGGGAAGCCCACTACCCCAGGGCCAACTCCACCAGCCGCCTTAAAAGCTCGGGGTAGGGTAGCCCCCCAGCGGCGAAAAGCCTGGGGTACATGCTGGTGGGGGTGAATCCGGGGATGGTGTTGATCTCGTTCAGGTAAACCTCCCCCTCCGCCAGGAAGAAGTCCACCCGGGCCATGCCGCGGATGCCCAGAAGCTTATAGGCCTTTAAGGCCAGCTCCTGAAGGGTCTCCTGGGTACCAGGGTCCAGGGGAGCAGGGATCAGAAGCTCCGCCCGCCCAGGGGTGTACTTGGTTTCATAGTCGTAAAAGGCCGCCTGATAGCGCACCTCCCCCACCGGGCTGGCCTCCCCAAAGACGTTGCCCAAAACCCCCACCTCCAGCTCCCGCACCCCCGGAAGCCCCTGCTCCACCACCGCCTTATGGTCGTGGCGGAAGGCCTCCTCCAGGGCCTCCTCCAGCTCCGCGTAATGCTCCACCCGGCGGATGCCGATGCTGGAACCCGTGTTGGCGGGCTTGACGAAAAAAGGGGGGTCAAAGGGGATAAAGGGGCGCTCCCCTGGGTAAAGGGCCACCCAGGGCACCACGGGAATCCCCGCCTGGGCCAAGACCCGCTTGCTTAAGTCCTTGTCCATGCAAAGGGCACTGGCCGCCACCCCCGCCCCCACGTAGGGCTTGCCCAGGATCTCCAAGAACCCCTGGATGGTACCATCCTCCCCCCACCTTCCGTGAAGCAGGGGGAAGACCACGTCATACCGGCTCCACTCCAAAGGGGGTGGAAAGCCATGCCGGCCAGCAGGGGCCACCTTAGCCCCAAGAGCGGCAAGGGCCTCCTCCCCAAGGAGCCACCTGCCGTCCTTGGCGATCACGGCCAGCTCGGTGGGGAAAGGAATGTGTTCCAAAACCCCCTGGGCGGAAAGGAGGGAAACCTCGTGCTCGGGGCTTCTTCCCCCGGCGATGAGGAGGACCTTAGGCGCAGCCATGCCTAAAGCTTAGCCCTTTCCCCCCAAGCCTTGGGAAAGATCCAGGCCGTTAAAGCGCCCCGCACAGGGGGGAAGCCCCTCCCTTACCCAGCAGAGCACGGCCTCCTTGGCCGCCTCGAGGACCCTCTCCACCACCGGCCACTCCTCGGGAAGGAAGGGGGAAAGCACATACTCCGCCCCAAGCTCCCGGGAAGGGGGCTTGCCGATGCCCAGGCGCAGGCGGTGAAACGCCCCGGTTCCCAAGGCCTCGGCAATGGAGGCCACCCCCCGGTTTCCCGCAGAACTACCCCCCGCCTTGAAGCGCAGGCGGCCTAAGGGCAGGTCCATCTCGTCGTGAACCACCAAAAGGCGCTCCGGAGGGATCTTGTAAAAGCGCACCAGGGGAGCCACCGCCTGGCCGCTTAGGTTGTAGTAGGTGAGGGGCTTGAGGAAAATCCCCTTCTCTCCCGCCACCTCCACTTCGGCCAAAAGGGCCTCCCCCTTGGGGCGGAACTCCAGCCCCAGCCGGTCCAGGACCATAAACCCCAGGTTGTGCCGGGTTCTGGCGTAGCGCTCCCCCGGGTTTCCCTGGCCCACCACCAAAAACATCCTCCCCCTCCAAAAAGGAGGCGGGACCGCCCGCCGATCCCGCCCCTTATGCCCTTTCTCGCCCTATTGTGCTCCCCAGGGCGTGGCCCGGAAAAGGGATGCACCGGGGTCCCCACCTTGGCTTTCGTGGGGTGGTACTACTCCTCCTCTTCCTTCTTGCCCTTCTTGATCACCTCGGGCTCGGCGGGGGCCTCGAGGGCCTCGGCAGCCAGCTTCTCCACGTCCTCAGGGGGCACCACCGCGGCGATGGTCTCCTCCGGGGAGACCGCCAGCTTCACTCCTTCGGGAAGCTTCAAGTCAGCCGCATGCAGGCTATCCCCAATGCCCAGCCCCGACACGTCCACCTCGATGAACTCGGGGATGTTCCTGGGGGAAACCCGCACCAGGATGTCCCGGTGAACCTCCTGCAAGACACCCCCTTCCCGCACCCCCTGGGGCGTGCCCACGAAGCGCAAGGGAATGTACATCTCCACGGGCTCGTCGGAGAGCACGTAGAAGTCCACGTGCTCGGGGCGGCGCCGGCGCTTATCCAGGTTCACCTGGCGCACCAGGGTGGGCAGTTCCTGGCCGTCGGGGAGTTCCAGGACGATCACGTGGTGGATGGAAGCCTGGCGGAAGACCTTGTCAAACTCCCCCAGCTCCACGTAAACCTTCCGGTTCAAGTGCTTGTTGTAGATGACGCCGGGGAGCTTCCCTGCCCGGCGCAAGGCGGCGGGCTTCTCCCCTTCCCGGTACTGGGCCTTCAAACGGTATTCCATGTCTCCTCCTAGCAAAAGGCAAAGGCCCCCTAGGGGCACACTATGGGAAAGCTTAGCACACCCCCCGGCCCTCCTTCTACACCTGAGAGAGCACCTTGTATAGGGTTACCAGCAGGATCAACACGCCGAAGAGCTGTTTCAAGCGCTGGGCTCCCCGTGGAAAATATGGATGACCCCTTTGGCCATAAAACCCCCAGAGGGTAGCTTACCCCGCGTCAAGATGACAGGTGTCCTTTCCCTCCAAGCCCTAGATCAGGGCACTCACCGATTGGTTGGTGTGCACGTGCTGGATGGCCTGGGCCAGGAGCTCGGCGGTGGAAAGCACCGTGTACCCCCCGTCTTTCAGGGGAATGGTATCCGTGAAGATCACCTCCCGGATGGCGGGGTGGGAAAGGTTCTCCCTTGCCTCCCCCACCAGCACCGGGTGGGTGGCCATGACCACCACCTCAGGCAAAGCCCCCGCCTGGAGAAGGGCCTCCACCCCCCGCCTTATGGTCCCCCCGGTGGAGACGATGTCATCTATGACCAAGGGCCTCTTCCCCACCACCTCCCCGATCACGTAGGTGACGGAGGTCTCCTTGGGGCCATGGCGACGCTTGGCCAGCATGGCAAAGGGCAAGCCCAGCCTTTCGGAAAGCCGCCTCGCCTCCTCCGCCCGGCCCGCATCCGGGGAGACCACCACGGCGTTTTCCGTATATCCTCTCTCCTGCAGGTAGCGGGCAAAAAGGCGCACCGCAGACAGGTGGTCTACGGGGATGTCAAAGAAACCCTGGATCTGGGGGGCGTGCAGGTCGATGGCGATCACCCGGTGCACCCCCACGGTCTCCAGGAGGTTGGCCACCAGCTTGGCGCTCACGGGCTCACGCCCTTGGGTTTGCTTGTCCTGGCGGGCATAACCGAAGTAGGGGATGACGGCGTTGATGCGCCCCGCTGAACTCCTGCGGGCGGCATCCGCCAGAAGGAGGAGCTCCATCAGGTGATCGTTCACCGGAGGACTGGTGGGCTGGATTAGGTAAACGTCATTCCCCCGCACGCTTTCCAGAAGCCGCACCTGCACTTCGCCGTCGGGGAAGCGATCCACCAGGGCTTTCCCCAGGGGTATCCCCAAAGCCTCCGCCACCCGCCGGGCCAGATCGGGGTGGGCGTTCCCCGTGAAGAGCTTGATTTCCATGGACCCCCTCCCCTTTCAGTATGCCAAAAGGGCCCGGGCCAGGAGGCCAAGCCGCCTCGAGGCCTCCGCCAAAAACGCCCGGAAATCCCTAGCCGCCTCCTCGCCTGCCCCGTCGGTCACAGCGCGGATCAAGGCCATGGGATGCCGGAAGCGCCAGGCCACCATGAGGGCCGCGGCCCCTTCCATCTCCACCGCCTGGGCCCCGTGGAGCTGGGCCAGCCTCCTGGCCTCCTCCCTGTCCGCCAGAAACCGGTCCCCCGTGGCCACCACCCCTCTTCGGAAGGGAAAGCCCAAGGCGGAAGCCGCCACCTCGGCCCGGGCAACGAGACCAGGGTCCGAGGGGAAAAAGCGCACCCCAAAAGCCGTCTCCCCCGGTTCCCGACCAAAGGGGGTCAGGTCCACATCCCACTGCACCGCCCTCTCGGCCAAAAGGAGGTCCAGGGCACGAAGGGAGGGGTCCAACCCCCCCGCTACCCCCAGGAAAAAGCTCTCCTTTGGGGCAAAGCGGGTAAGGATGTGGGCCACGGCCAAGGCCGCCGCCACCTTCCCCACCCCGGTTTCCGCCACCAGCACCCCGGGGGCCCGGTGGAGGGGAAAGGGGGCCTCGAGGGCCTCCCTGGCATCCAAGGCATCCCTTAAGGCCTCCGCTTCCTCGAGCTCCGCCGCAAAGAAGGCGATCACCTTTCCTCCAGGGGAAGGGTGGCCTGAACCTTCAGCCCCTCCCTCAGCACCTTCCCCGCCCAGGCTTTTGCCCCTTGGAGGTCGTGATCGCGATAGTTGCCGCACTCCCTAAAGCTGGCCCCGGGAATGGGCCCCTCGTGCAGGAGAACATCCCTTAGGGCCCGCTCAAAGGCCACCAGGACCCTTTCCTCCTCCAAGGGGCCTTCCACCACCAGGTAAAACCCCGTGCGGCAACCCATGGGGGAAAGGTCTATGACCCCTTCCAGGTGGTCGCGAAGGTAACCCGCGAGAAGGTGCTCCAAGGTGTGCAAAGCCCCCGTGGGGATGGCCTCCCGGTTGGGCTGGGCCAAGCGTAGGTCATACTTCTCCACCAGGCCACTTCCCACCGTTTTCCTCCCCGCCAAGCGGACATAGGGAGCCTTCACCTTGGTGTGGTCCAGGGCAAAGCTTTCCACCTCGGCCATGGGTCTATCCTACCCTGCTAGACTGGCTTCCATGGTCCTGGTCCTGGACTTCGGCTCCCAGTACACCCGCCTCATCGCCAGAAGGCTTCGCGAGCTAAGGGCCTTCTCCTTGATCCTGCCGGGAACGGCAAGCCTGGAGGAAATCCTTAAGCACAAGCCCCAGGCCCTCATCCTCTCCGGGGGACCTAAAAGCGTCTTTGACCCCAACGCCCCCCGCCCCGACCCCCGGGTGCTTACCCTAGGCCTTCCCACCCTCGGCATCTGCTACGGGATGCAACTTCTTGCCCAGGAGCGCGGGGGAAAGGTGGAGCGCGCGGGACGGGCAGAGTACGGCAAGGCCCTCCTCACCCGCTACCAGGGCCCCCTCTTTAAGGGCCTGGAGGGCGAGGTCCAGGTCTGGATGAGCCACCAAGACGCCGTGACCGAGCTTCCCCCTGGGTGGCGGGTGGTGGCGGAGACCGAGGAAAACCCCGTGGCGGCCATGGAGGCCCCAGGCGGCAGGACCTTTGCCGTCCAGTTCCATCCCGAGGTGGCCCACACTCCCAAGGGGATGCAGATCCTGGAAAACTTCCTGGAAATCGCCGGGGTAAATCGGGACTGGACCCCGGAGCAGGTCCTGGAAAGCCTGGTCCAGGAGGTCCGGGAAAGGGTGGGAAAGGACCGGGTGCTCCTGGCGGTCTCCGGGGGGGTGGACTCCAGCACCCTGGCCCTCCTCCTGGCCAAGGCCGGGGTGGACCACCTGGCGGTCTTCGTGGACCACGGCCTCCTGCGCCTGGGGGAACGGGAGGAGGTGGAAGGGGCCCTTAGGGCCCTTGGGGTAAACCTCCGGGTGGTGGACGCCAGGGAGCGCTTCCTGAAGGCCCTAAAAGGGGTAGAAGATCCTGAGGAAAAGCGCAGGATCATCGGCCGGGAGTTCGTGGAGGTCTTCGCCCAGGTGGCCCGGGAAGCAGGCCCTTTCCGCTTCCTGGCCCAGGGGACCCTTTACCCCGACGTCATCGAGTCCGCAGGCGAGCCAGGCGCCGCCAAGATCAAAAGCCACCACAACGTGGGGGGTCTTCCCGAAGACTTGAAGTTTGAGCTCTTGGAACCCTTCCGCCTCCTCTTCAAGGACGAGGTGCGGGAACTGGCCCTGCTCCTCGGCCTTCCCGACCCCATCCGCCTGCGCCACCCCTTCCCGGGGCCGGGCCTGGCGGTGCGCATCCTAGGCGAAGTCACGGGGGAAAAACTGGACATCCTCCGGCGGGCTGACGACATTTTCATAAGCCTTCTACGGGAATGGGGGCTTTATCCCCAGGTGGCCCAGGCCCTGGCCGTCCTCACCCCCGTGCGGAGCGTGGGGGTGGCGGGGGACGAGCGGAAATACGGCTACGTTCTGGCCCTACGGGCCGTGACCACCGAGGACTTCATGACCGCCGACTGGGCCAGGCTGCCCCTGGACTTCCTGGACGAGGTAGCCCGGCGGATCACCCGCAGGGTGCCGGAGATCGGCCGGGTGGTCTACGACCTCACCAGCAAACCCCCAGCCACCATAGAATGGGAGTGATGGGGGAAGCCGCCAAGGCCCTCAGGCCGATTTCCCTGGAAGAATATCTGGATAGGGAGGCCCAGGCCCAAACCAAGCACGAGTTGGTGGAGGGCTTTCTCCACGCCATGGCCGGGGCCAGCCGTGATCATGCCCTTTTGGTCACCAACCTGGCCCTGGTCCTAGGCCCCCTGGCTCGCCGGCGGGGTTGCCGGCTCTTTGTGGCGGACATGAAACTCAAGGTGGGCGAGAGGACCGTGTACTATCCGGACCTGATGGTGGTCTGTGCTCCTCCCCCCGCAAACCCCTACTACGAGGAGGAGCCTTGTTTGGTGGTGGAGGTCCTCTCGCCCACCACGGAGGCTATTGACCGTCGGGAAAAGCTTTGGCGCTACCTTTCCCTACCCTCCTTACAGGGGTATATCCTGGTCCACACCCAAGAAAGGCGGGTTGAACTCTACCGGCGCGAGGGGGAACAGATCCTTTACCAGGCCACCACGGAGGGGGAGCTACCCCTGCCCTGCCTCGAGGGGAACCTCCCGCTAGCAGAAGCCTACGCTGGGGTGGACCTGGAAGCCCCCTGATGCCACCCCTCTTTGTCCAAACCCAGGCGGGGTTGCCCTATAGAAACCCTGGGGCTATCCTGAGGGGGAAAGGAGGCCAAAATGCCCACCTTTATAGTGCTCAGCACCCTCACCGATGACGGCGCCGAGACCCTGGTGAAAAACCCCGAGCGCATCAAGCAGGTGAACCAGGAGCTGGAAAGGGACTTCGGGGTCAAGGTGGTGGCCCAGTATGCCGTCCTTGGGCCCTATGACTTCGTGAACATCGTGGAGGCGGAGGATGCCTTGGCGGTGGCCCGGGCCATGCTCCACCTCTCGGCCAGGGGAAGCGTGAAGACCACCACCCTCGAGGCCATCCCCGTGGCCGACCTCATCGCCAAGCTCAAGTAGTGGAGGTTCTGGAAACCGCCGTCTACGCTGAGGATCTGGAGAAGGCCCGGGCCTTTTACGAGGGGGTCCTGGGCCTTCCCTGCTTCCAGTTCCAACCCCCGCGCCACGCCTTCTTCCGGGCGGGGAGGGGGGTCTTCCTGGTCTTCAACCCCTACCAGACAGAAAAGGAGGAGAAGCTACCCCCCCACGGAGCCAAAGGTAGCGTCCACGTGGCCTTCAAGGTGGCGGAGGAGGAGCTTCCCTCTTGGGCTAAGAGGCTGGCGGAGGCAGGGTTTCCCGTATGGTGGGCGGACTGGCCCCGGGGGAAAAGCCTCTATACCCGTGACCCGGCGGGGAATCTGGTGGAGCTGGCCCCCGCTGCCATCTGGGGCCTAGAATAAGGGCATGGCCACCCGCCACCGCTTTGGGGTAGAGGGGTTTAAACGCCTCCTCCAGGGGGTAAAGCACCTGGAACTCCTCGAGGGAGAGGTTTGCGAGACGAGCCCGATTGGACCCAGGCACGTTTTTACCGGAACCCAGCTGGACAATAGGCTTCAGGCTCTATTGGCCGAGGAAGAGGAGAATCTCCTCGAGGTACGGGCTTCCCCCGTGACCGAGGTCTACCGCCACCCCCAAGGGGACGGCTACCGCCTGCGGGAACTGGTCTTCCCTGACCAAACCATTCCCTGGTCGTGAAGCGGGTGGAGCTTTTCACCGACGGGGCCTGCCTGGGAAACCCGGGACCCGGCGGGTGGGCGGCCCTCCTGCGCCATGGGGGGAGCGAAAGGATGCTTTCCGGGGGTGATGCCTGCACCACCAACAACCGCATGGAGCTCACCGCCCTCCTCCAGGGCCTGAGGGCCCTCAAGGAGCCCTGTGAGGTGCATCTCTTCTCCGACAGCCAATACCTGGTAAAGGCCCTAAAGGAGTGGCTTCCCGCCTGGGAAAGGAGGGGGATGCGGAAGGCAGACGGCAAGCCCGTGGAGAACCGGGACCTCTGGGAGGCCATCAGGGTGGAGCTCAAGCGGCACCGGGTGGTGCCCCACTGGGTGCGGGGGCATAACGGCCACCCGGAAAACGAACGGGTGGACGGGGAAGCCAGAAGGCAGGCCTTGCGGCAAAAGGCCCTGTCCCAAACCCCCTGCCCCCCCGAGGAAGCTACGCTTTTTCCCCGCTAAGCAGAAAAACGTTATACTAAAGCCATGCTAGGCCAGCCCACGAGCCGCCTCGAGAGCAAGCTCCGTCCGGAGGAACGGGAAGGCCCCCTTTACAAGGCCAACAAGGACGCCTGGGTGGCCCTGGTGCGGGACTTCAGGGAAAGCCTGGAGAGGGTGCGCCAAGGGGGCGGGGCCAAGGCGGTGGAGCGCCAGCACAAAAAGGGGCGCCTCACAGCCCGGGAGCGCATCGCCAGGCTTTTGGACCCGGGCACGGAGTTCTACGAGCTCATGGCCTTCGCCGGCTGGGGGATGTACGAGGAGTGGGGCGGGGCCCCGGCGGGAGGGGTCATCGCCGGCCTCGGGCAGATCCAGGGCCAGACCTGGATGATCCTCGCCAATGACGCCACGGTGAAGGCGGGGGCCTTCTTCCCCATCACCGCCAAGAAGGTGATCCGGGCCCAGACCATCGCCCTGGAAAACCGCATCCCCACCCTGTACCTGGTGGACTCCGCTGGGGTCTTCCTGCCCCTACAGGACGAGGTCTTCCCAGACCAGGATGACTTTGGCCGCATCTTTTACCTCAACGCCCGCATGTCCGCCCTGGGCATCCCCCAGATCTCCGCCATCATGGGCAACTGCGTGGCCGGGGGAGCCTATCTTCCCGTGATGACCGACGTCCTCATCATGACCGAGGGGAGCGGGCTCTACCTGGCAGGCCCAGCCCTGGTGAAGGCGGCCATAGGCCAGGAGGTTTCCAGCGAGGAGCTGGGCGGGGCCCGGATGCACTTTGAGGTCTCGGGCACCGTGGACTTCTACGAACCCAACGACGAGGCCGCCATCGAAAGGATCCGCCAGCTCATCGCCCTCTACCCGCCCCCCAGGCTCGCCCCCTGGGCCGAAGGGCGCAAGGAGCCTAAAGAACCCCTCTACCCCGCCGAGGACCTCTACGGCCTCATCGCCCCCGACGGCAGCCGCCCCTATGACCTCCGGGAGGTGATCGCCCGCCTGGTGGATGGCTCGGAGTTTTTGGAGTACAAGGGGGGGTATGGGGAAACCCTGGTGACGGGGTTTGCCCGCATTGGGGGCTTCCCCGTGGGCATCGTGGGCAACCAGCGCCTCATCCTGAAGAAAAAGGGGCGGATTGAGGTGGGCGGGGTGATCTACGCGGAGGCCGCGGACAAGGCCGCCCGGTTTATCCTCGAGGTCAACCAGATGAACATCCCCCTCCTTTTCCTCCAGGACGTGACGGGCTTCATGGTGGGGAAGGAGTCGGAGCAGGCGGGGATCATCCGCCGGGGGGCCAAGCTGGTCAACGCCGTGAGCAACTCCGTGGTGCCCAAGATCACCGTGATCCTAGGAGGCTCCTTCGGGGCGGGAAACTACGCCTTGGCGGGCAAGGCCTATGCCCCCAGGTTCATCTTTGCCTGGCCCAGCGCCAAGTACGCGGTGATGGGCGGAGCCCAAGCGGCCAAGACCCTGTTGGAGCTGGAGGTGGAGAAGCTCAGGCGGGCGGGCAAAGAACCCTCCGATGAGGAACTAAAAGAGCTTTACGAGCGCATCAAGGGCCGCTACGAGGAAACCCTAGACCCACGGTACGCCGCCGCCCGGCTTTGGGTGGACGGGATCCTCCTCCCCCACGAGACCCGGAAGTGGCTTATCCGGGCCCTCGAGGCCTGCGCCCTCAACCCCGAGCGGGAGCCCTTCCGCACCGGGGTCTTCCAGGTGTAGCGCCATGGCCAAGCTCCCCGTCCGCTACGTGGAATGCCCCCGGGATGCCTGGCAGGGCTTCCGCCGCTTCATCCCCACCCAGGAAAAGGCGGCTTTTTTAAACCGGCTCCTGGAAGCTGGCTTCCGCCACCTGGACCTCACCAGCTTTGTCTCCCCCAAGTGGGTGCCCCAGATGGCGGATGCCGAGGAGGTTTTGGCCGCTTTGCCTCCACCCCAAGGCCGCACCTATCTGGCCATCGTGGCCAACGAAAAGGGCCTGGAAAGGGCCCTTAGGGCCCCGAACCTCACGGCCATCGGCTACCCTTTTTCCCTATCGGAGACTTTCCAGAGAAAAAACACCAACCGCTCCCGGGAGGAATCCTGGCCCCTGGTGGAGGCCATGGTGGAGGCCACGAAGGGAAGGCTTGGCCTGGTGGTCTACCTCTCCATGGCCTTCGGCAATCCCTACGGGGACCCCTGGAGCGTGGAGGGGGTTTTGGAGGATATCGCCCGGCTACGGGACCTTGGGGTCAAGGAGATCGCCCTGGCGGACACCTACGGGGTGGCGGAGGCAGGCCGCATCCAGGAGGTGCTGAGGGAGGCTGTGGCCCGCTTCGGCCCCGAGGGCCTGGGCGCCCATCTCCACGCCCGCCCGGAAGGGGTTTTGGCCAAGGTGGAAGCGGTGCTTGCATCCGGCATCCTCTGGTTGGAAGGCGCCTTGGCCGGGGTGGGGGGCTGCCCCTTTGCCGGGGATGAGCTGGTGGGCAACCTACCCACGGAAAGGGTGCTTCCCTACCTGGAGGAGAGAGGCTACACCACGGGGGTAGACCTAAAGGCCCTCCCCGACCTTGCAGGGGAGGCTGCCCGGCTTAAGCTCCTCTACGGCTAAGCCGCCCTTTTCAGGTAAATCCCGGGGTCGGTGGGGTTGGCGATGGCGTTGATCCGCCTTAGGAGCTCCTCAGGTACCAGGTGCAAAAGGCCCGAAAGCTCCCCCGGGGAGACCACCGCCTCGTAGAACTTCCTGGCCCCAAGCTCCAGCAAAAGGCCCACCAGCTCCGAAAGGGCCTCCTCCCCTCCCGGAAAGGCGGGGCCGAAGGCATCGGGGGTGAGGAGGTCCTTCTTGCCCCCGTGGATCAAAAGGGCGTACCGGGCCAGGCGCCGGCGGTCCTGCCAGTCGGTGATGAGGTAGACCTTAGCCTCGGGGAAGCGCACGCCCTTGAGGGCTTCCTTGAGGGCCTCGAGGGTAAGCCTAGGAGAGGCGCGCAGGCCAACGCGTTCCATGGAAACATCTTACGGCCATCCCCCAGGGACAGGAGTCCTCAGCCCAGGAGCTTGCGGGCGTAGATGATCTGCCCCGCGTGGTGCTGGGCGTGCTCCACCAGGTGGTGGAGGATGTGCGCCCTAGGGGCCCGCAAGCCCTGGGTTCCCACGGGAACCTCCTGGGCAAGGTCCTCCTCCCGCAAACCGCGGAAAGCGGACAAAAGCCGCGCCCAAGCCTCCTGGAACCGGGCCTGCACCGCTTCCTTGGCCTCGGGCTCCCCCTGAAGCTCCCACTCCCGCCCCCTTTTGGCCCAGTGGGGAAGCTCCTGGGGGAAGGCGTAGGAAAGGAGCCGCAAGGAGCTTCCCGTGATGTGGCGCACCAGCCCCCCGATGGGGTTCAGCCCCTCCTTGGGCCGCCACCAAAAGCCCTCCTCGGAAAGGTCGAAAGCCCAGCGATGGAGGTGAGCCTCTACCTCCTTAAGCCCCTTGATCCAGGCGGAAACCCCCGGGGAAACACCAGGCTCCAAGGCTTCCAGGAAAGGTGCGGGATCCGGCATGGGTATAGTATAACCCCTGTGGACGGCTTGGGCCTTCTCCTCGCTTTGCTCCCGGTGGCCCCGCTCCGGCGCCACTGCCCCCAGGTGGCGGTGAGGGCCTGCCCCTTTGACCCCCGGCGAGGCCTCTACCGAAAACGGCCATGAATCCGGCGGAAGCCCATTGGCTGGCCCTCGAGGCTGATCTGGCCGACTACTTGGCCCAAAAGGGGGTTCGGCCCTCCTGCCGGGCGGGGTGTGCTGCCTGTTGCTTTGGCCTGGTAACCCTTTCCCGATTGGAGGGCGAAGCCCTCCTTCCCCATCTCACCGGGCCCCAGAGGTCCCGGCTCCTAGGGGAAGGCCCCAGGCGGCTTGCCCTTCTCAGGGAGGGCAAGGACGACCCCCGTTTCCCAAGCCGCTTTTTCCTAAGCCGCACCCCCTGCCCTCTTCTGGAAGAGGGCCTCTGCGGCGTCTATCCCTGGCGCCCCCTGGCCTGCCGGGGGCTTCTCACCCAAGGCGACCCCAGGCTCTGCGAACCCGAGGCGGGCTTGCGAAAAGGCCATTTCCTCTCCGCCCCCTGGCGCATGGCCCGCCTACGCATGGAAAGGGTTTGGGAGGAGGAAAAAAGGCGGTACGGCTTCCTGGTCCTAGGGGAGCTCGCCAGCCTTTTGTACCTGCTTCTTTCCGGGTTCCCCCGGGAAAAGGAGGAAGCGGAAGCCCTTTTGCAGGAACTGGGGATCCTGGGAGGACGGTGGGGGTTCCAGGTGGCATAAAAGCGGCCCTAAGGCCGCTTTTGGCGGAGGGGGCGGGATTCGAACCCGCGAGGCCCCTTGCGGGGCCTACCGGTTTTCGAGACCGGCCCGTTCAACCGCTCCGGCACCCCTCCCTGAGCCGGGCAAAGAAACCCTTTAGGAGCTTAGCACACTCCCCTTCCAGGACGCCACCCCTAAGGCCCTCCCCCTGGCCATACCGGGTTAAGGCCCCCTCCTTCAGGTTCTCCACCCCGTAGACCACCTCCACCCCCGCCTCCTTGAGGGCATGGTGGCACATGCGACAGGGCTCCAGGGTCACATAAAGCCTTCCTCCCCGGGCCTCCTTGCCCACCTCCCTAAGGAGGAGCATCTCCGCGTGGGCCGTGGGGTCCCGGCTGGCCTCCACCCGGTTGTGGGCCCTAAAGACCTTTCCCCCCACCACCAAGACCGCCCCCACCGGCACCTCCCCCTCCTGGAAGGCCTGCCTGGCCTCCTCGAGGGCCAAGGCCATGTACCCTTCCTCCTGGGAAGGGGGGTAAAGGCCCAGGACCTCCACCACCTCCTTGCCCTCCGCCCTCACCGGCCAAAGGGGCTTGAGCTCCTTGGGCACCCCTTTTTCCGCCAAAAAGTCCACCAAGCGCTTTCTCCCGTGGGGCATGGCCAGGTGGTCCCCTGGCAAGGGGCGGCGGAACCCGGGGGGCAGGGGCAGCCTGGGCTCGGGGGGAAGGAGGAAAAGGGTACCCCCCTTGCGCCGAGCCGTATAGCCGCCGGGCAGGGTGGCCACCCTACCCCCTAAAGCCTCCTCCAAGAGGGCGATGAACCGGGCCTCAGGCCGGAGGTCCAGGGCTTCCAGGATAGAGCGCAAGGCCCTCCGCCTAAGGGCCAAAGGAGCCTCCAAAAGGGGTGCCACCCGGTAGGCGGGCACGAAGAAGCGGGGATCGGGCAGGAGGCGCGCCTTGGCCTCCCTCTCCAGGTGGGCATCCTCCTCCATCCGCACCCGGGCGAAGCGGGAAAGGGCCTCCTTGGCCCCGGGAAACCGCTCCTGCAAAAGGGGGAAGACCCTAAGCCTCAGGTAGTTGCGATCCCGGGAGAGGTCCTGGTTGGAGGGATCCTCCCGCCACGTTTCCCCCAGGGCCTGGAGGTACGCCCTTAACTCCTCCCTGCGGAAGGCCAGAAGGGGCCGGACCACAAGCCCCTCCCTTTCCCGGATCCCCAGGCCCCGGGCCGTGCCCTGGAGGAGCTTGAGGAGCACCGTTTCCGCCTGGTCGTCCAGGGTGTGGGCGGTCAGGATGGCCTTGGCCTTCACCTCCTTGGCCACCCGGTGCAGGAAGGCGTAGCGGATCTCCCGGGCCACTGCCTCCAGGTTCTCCCCCCTTTCCCTGGCCACCCCGGCCACCTCCACCCGCTCGGCGTAAAAGGGAAAGCCAAGCCTTTCCGCCAGGGCCCTCACGAAGAGGAGGTCCTCCCCGCTTTCCGGGCGGAGGGCGTGGTCCAGGTGGGCCACCACCGCCTCCCGCCCCGCCCGCCTCACCAAATGGGCCAGGGCCACGGAATCCCCGCCCCCGGAGACCGCCAGCACCAAGGGGTCGTGGGGGGCAAGCCGGGCCAGACGCCCTTGGAAAGCCTCCTCCAGTTCCTGGGAAAAGCCCTCAGGCAAGCCTAGCCACCTCCGCCCGCAGCCCCAAGGCCTCCGCCAACCCCTCCCGGGGCCAGCCAAAGCCGTAGTAGACAAAGGGGGCTCCCTTGCCGTGGATGGGGAAACGCACCTCCTCCAGGGTGTACCCGCCTTCCTCCCCGGGGTAGACCACCGGGCAGGCGGGGTTCTGGTAGGAGTCGGGCTGCGCCAGGGCCTTCCCCGTGAGGAAGTTCTTCACCGTCTTCAAGGGGACCTCGAGGTCCGCCCTTCCGTACTGCGGACCGAGCATACCTCCACTTTACCCCCGGTATCCTGAGGGCATGAAGCTCCGCTTCCGGGAAAACGGGCCTTACGTGTTGGACCTGCCCGAGGGAACCCCCTTCCGGCTCAACGGGGAAGAAAGGCGCCTGGAGAGGGCCAAGCTGGCCCTTTGCCGCTGCGGCCACTCCCGGAATAAGCCCTTCTGCGACGGAACCCACAAGGAAGTGGGGTTCCAAGCGGAGAAGGGGGAAGTGGAGGTAAAACCGTAAGCTCCCCCATAGGTCCCTCAGAATCCGTCCCCCCACTCCTTAGCCTTCGCCTGCCAACGCTCAAGGACCCTGTGCCGGCTCAGCCTCTCCTCCCGCAAGGCCTGGTCTTGGGCCAAGTCCAGCATTATCTGGGGAAACCGGTCCAAACCCTCTAAGACCTCTTGGGCCGCCTCCTGGTAGGCCTGGAGGAGGGCTTGCTCAAAGGAGTCGGCAGCGAGGGCCACCCAGTCCATCGCCTCGGGGACCTCCTCGGCGGCCAGATAAAGGGCCCGCTCCAAATCGTAGGCCAGCCGGGCCAGGTCCCAAAGGGGTAGGCCCCTGGCTTCCCTTCCCAGGGCAAGAAGGAAAACCTCCCCTTCCACCTCCACAAAAGCCCCCAGGCCGCGGTTCAGGAGGGGTACCCCATCCCCCTCCCCCTCTGCTTCCCGCAAAGCCCGGTGCAAAAGGGCAAGCCGCACCCCCAGGAGCCGGGCCAGGGCCTCGAGCTCCCGGAGGGCATCCGCCATCAGGCCCGAGGCCCCTTCCCCAACCGGGTGGTCCCGTAGCCGGGCCAGGCCCTCCCCCGCCAGCCTTAGGGCGTAGGCGAAGGCCTCCTGGGGCCGACCGGAAGGGAGGGTGCCGGTGAGGGCAAGAACCCGCCGCTCCCGGCCCCGTTCCCAATAAAGCCCACCCCCAGGCTTCAGGATCCAGGGAAGATCCAGGTGGGGCAAAATCCGCTCCGTGCGGTCCAGTCCGCCGTCCTGGACCAACCCCACCTGGAGCCATACCCCCTCCCCTGCCGCTAGACCCGGGCGGAGGAGTTCCAGGGCCTCAGGAACTGGGCCCCTGTGACGGCCCCGGTAGTGGGCCCTGAGGCTTCGGCCCTCAAATCCCTGGGCCAGCCGCCTTAAGAGGAGGGTGTAAAACCCGGGGTCCTGAGACAGCTCGATGAGGTATCCCCCTCCCCGCACCCGGGCAAAAACCCCAGGCCCCTCCTTTTCCGGGCGCAGGGCAATGGGCAAGAAGACCTCTTGAACCAGCCCCTCCCCCTCGAGGCGCAAGAGGGTGAGGTACAAGGGGGGATCCTTCTGGAAACGAAGGGCGTCCTTGAGCTCCACCCTCCCAGGCCTCGAGGCCAGCCAACCCCGCCCCCCCAGCACCTTACCCAGGGCGCTCAGGAAGGAGGCTCGGGCCCCTTCGTCCACCAAGGTATCAACAAAGAGGCTCTCCACGCCACCAGAAAGGGGCACGGAGGGCAGGTCCTCGAGGGCCTCCATCACCTCCTCCCCGGGTGATGCCCAGTCGGGAAGGTGGAGGCGCTCCATCTCCTCCTTGGGCCTTAGGGAGAAAAGGGCAAAGCCATGAGGCCCCAAGGCCAGGCGGTAACACCCCTCCACCGGCGGGAAAGGGTGTTGGGAGAAGAGCTCCACCGGAACCAGGCCCTCGTATCCTTCCAGGGGCAGGTCGAAGGCCTGGGTGTAGCGGGAGAGGTTGGCCACCACCAGGATCCTCTCCCCCTCAAACTCCCTCTCATACGCCAGGATGCGCCGGTTCGCCACGGGCAACAGGCGCAAAGCCCCCCGGCCGAAGACCTTGGCGTACCGGTTGCGGATGCCCAGGAAGCGGCGCACGAAGTTAAGGAGGGAGTGGGGGTTCTCCTGCTGGGCCTCCACGTTGACAAAGTGGTAGCTGTAAGGTCCCTCGCTCACCGGGGGCAGGAAGAGGCGATGGTAGGGGGCGCGGGAAAAGCCCGCATTCCGGTCCGCCGACCACTGCATGGGGGTCCTTACCCCGTTGCGGTCTCCCAGGAAAGGGTTATCCCCCATGCCGATCTCGTCCCCGTAGTAGAGGATGGGACTTCCCTTCAGGGTGAAGAGGAGGGCGTGAAGAAGCTCAAAGCGCCGCCTATCCCCACCCAGAAGGGGCATGAGCCTGCGGCGGATCCCCAGGTTGATCCGGTACCGAGGGTCGGGAGCATAGACCTCCCAGAGGAATTCCCGTTCCTCCTCCGTAACCTTCTCCAGGGTCAGCTCGTCGTGGTTGCGCAGGAAAAGGGCCCACTGGGCAGCCTCCGGTATGCCCTCCGTCTCCTGGAGCATGGCCTCGATGGGCTTCCGGTCCTCCCGGCGCAGGGCCAGGAAAATCCGGGGCATCAGGGGGAAGTTGTAGGCCATGTGCACCCCATCCCCTTCCCCGAAATAGGGGAGGGTCTCCTCCGGCCACATGTTGGCCTCGGCCAAAAGGACCTTGCCGGGACCATAGCGCTCCTCCAGGGCCTTGCGCAGGCGCTTCACCGCCTCAATGGTCTCGGGAAGGTTCTCGCAACTGGTCCCCTCCCGCTCGTAGAGGTAGGGAATGGCGTCCAAGCGGAAACCGTCCACCCCCATGTCGGCCCAAAAGAACATCACCTGGTGCATGGCCCTTTCCACCTGGGGGTTATCCCAGTTGAGGTCGGGCTGGTGGTGGTAAAACCGGTGCCAGTAGTAGGCCCCGGCCACCGGGTCAAAGGTCCAGTTGCTGGGCTCAAAGTCCTGGAAGATGACCCTTACCCCCTGGTACTTCTCCGGGGTATCGCTCCACACGTAAAAGTCCCGCAAGGGGCTACCCGGCTTCCTGGCCTCCTGGAACCAGGGGTGGTCGATGGAGGTGTGGTTGAGGACCAGCTCCACGATCACCCGCATCCCCCTTTCGTGGGCCTCGTCCAGGAAACGCCGGAAATCCTCCAGGGTCCCGTGGACGGGCAGGATCTGGTAATACTCGGAGATGTCGTACCCGTCGTCCCGCAGGGGGGACTGGAAGAAGGGCATGAGCCAGAGGGTATTCACGCCCAAGGCCTCCAGGTAGGGAAGCTTTTGCCTTAGGCCCTCGAAGTCCCCGTAGCCGTCGTCGTTGGCGTCAAAGAAGGAGCGCACGTGGAGCTGGTAGATGACCGCATCCTTGTACCAAAGGGGATCCACCACGATCCCCAAGTATGCGCCGCTAGAGGTAAGACTTCAAGTAGGCCAGGACCGCCCCCACATCCCCAAACCGGCCCTCCGCCCGGGTGGGCCCCGGGCCCACCTTAAAGGTCAGCCCCCTTCCCTTAAGGGCCTGGAAGGCGTCCTCATCGGTGATATCGTCGCCGATGTAGATGGGGGTGTGGCCGGGGTGCCGTGCCAAGAGGCTTAACACCGCCTGCCCCTTGCTGGCCCCCTTGGGCTTGATCTCCAGGACCTTCTTCCCCGCAAGGGCCTCGAGGCCCAAGGCCTGCAAAAGCTCCTCGTGGGCGCCAAGCCACCCCTCCAGGCAAGCCCGAGCCCTTTCCTCGTCCTCCGCTCCCCGGTAGTGGAAGGCCAGGGCGAACCCCTTGTCCTCCAGCCAAACCCCCGGGCAGGAGGGCAGAGCCCGGCGTAGGGGGCTAAGGTCCACGGGGAATAGGGGATGGCTTTCCCCACCCACCTCTCCTTCCTCCAGGCCATGCCCCCCCACCACGCGAAGCCCAGGAAGGGGCAGGAGCCCGGCCAGATCCGCCACCCGCCGCCCCGTGACCACATAGAGGGGATAGCGGGCCATCAGGGCCCCCAGGACCTCGAGGGCCTCCGGGTGAGGGAAGGCCTCCTCGGGCCTGGGGGCGATGGGCGCCAGGGTGCCGTCGTAGTCCAGAAGGAAAAGGGGATTTTCCACCTTCATCCCGCCTCCAGGGAGGAGAGGAACCGATCCGCCCAGCTTTGGGCATCCAGGGCCTCAACCCTGGCCTTCAAGGCCCTTAGCCGCTCCTGCCGCTCACCGGCTGGCATGCGCAGGGCCCTGTCCAAGGCCGCTGCCATGCCGTCCAGGTCGTAGGGGTTAACCAAGAGGGCGTCCTTGAGGTACTCCGCCGCTCCGGCCAGGTTGGAGAGGACCAACACCCCTTCCGTGGAGGTGTAGGCGTACTCCAGGGCCACCAGGTTCATCCCATCCCGCAAGGGGGTGATGAGGGCCACGTCGGCGGCCCGGTAAAAGGCGGCAAGCTCCTCCTGGGTGTAGGTCTGGTAGAAGTAGCGGAGGGGCACCCAGTCCTCCCGCAGGAAGCCACCCAGGATGCGCCCCACCACCTCGTCCACCTGGCGCTTGAGCTCCCGGTAGGCAGCCACCTGGGTGCGGCTTGGGGTGGCGATCTGGAAAAGGGCCACCCGGCCCCGCCAGTGGGGGTAGGCCTGGAGGAAACGTTCAAAGGCCAGAAGCCTCTCCCGGATCCCCTTGGTGTAGTCCAGCCGGTCCACCCCCAGGATCAGGCGGTCCACCCCGGCCAGGCGCCGCAAGCTCCTAGCGTGGGCCCCCACCTCCGGGCTTTCCGAGAGCTCCAGGAACCTATAGGTGTCGATGCCCAAGGGGTGGGCCTCCACCCGCACGAAGCGCTCCCCCACCCGTACCCGGTTTCCCTCCACGGTAAAGCCGTAGTGGGCGGCGGTACGCAGGAAGTTCTCCACGTACTCCTGGGTGTGGAAGCCCACCAGGTCTGCCCCCAGCACCCCCTCCACCAAGGCCCTTCCCCAAGGAAGGATGCGGAAAACCCCGCTAGAGGGCCAGGGGATGTGGAAGAAGAAGCCTATAGGGCCTTGGACCCTCTCCCGGAGCAATCCGGGCAGGAGGAGGAGGTGGTAATCCTGGACGAAAACCGTATCCCCCTCCCGGTGAACCCGGGCCACCGCCTCGGCAAAGCGGCGGTTTACCCGCAGGTAATCCTGGAAATACTCCCGCCTCAACTCTATCTTCTCCAGAAAGTAGTGGCAAAGTGGCCAGAGGATCCGGTTGGAAAACCCCCCGTAATAGCCCTGCCACTCCCTGTCGCTGAGGAAAACCCTTTCCAAGCGGATCTTGCTCTGCCTGGGCTGGGCTGTCCGACCCCTTTCTCCCCACTCCGCCGCGGCCACCCAGGTTCCCCCCCGGGCCTCGAGGACCGGCAACAAGGCGGTGGCCAGCCCCCCCACCGCGGGAACCAAGCCTTCGCCGGTTAGGCGGAAAGGAGCACGGTTGGCCACGATAATCAGGCTCACAGACTTCAGTATAAGCCATAGGCGAGACCCACCTTGTACTCAATGCACTCTTTCGCGGGGTGCATTCCTATGGATGGCCTAGGCTTGTCTATTTCTGGAATGTAAAACCGTAGCCAGGGCTGGAGTAGCCCTTTGCCTGGAAACCCTTCCGCGCCCAGGCCGGAAGCGGTAGACTTCTGGCATGTGGTGGAAGCACACGGTCATCTACCAGGTCTACCCGAGAAGCTTTCAAGACTCCAACGCGGACGGCATCGGGGACCTCGAGGGCATCCGGCAAAGGCTTCCCTACCTGAAGGACCTGGGGGTAGGAACCCTCTGGCTCTCTCCCTTCTACAAAAGCCCCATGAAGGACTTCGGCTACGATGTGGCCGACTACTGCCACGTGGACCCCATCTTCGGCACCCTGGAGGACTTTGACCGCCTTCTAAAGGAGGCCCATGACCTGGGGCTCAAGGTCCTCATCGACCTGGTGCCCAACCACACCTCGGACCAGCATCCCTGGTTTTTGGAGTCCCGAAGCTCCCGGGATAATCCCAAGCGGAACTGGTACATCTGGAAAGACCCGGGGCCGGATGGAGGCCCTCCCAACAACTGGCAGAGCTTCTTCGGGGGCCCCGCCTGGACGCTGGACAAAGGGACTGGGCAGTACTACCTCCACCTTTTCCTGCCCGAACAACCCGACCTCAACTGGCAAAACCCCGAGGTGCGGGAGGCCATCCACGAAGCCATGCGCTTCTGGCTTAGGCGGAGGGTGGATGGCTTTCGGGTGGACGTCCTTTGGCTTTTGGCCAAGGACCCCCTCTTCCGGGATGAGCCGGGAAACCCCGAGTGGCGGCCCGGGCACCCTGACCGCCTGCGCCACCAGCACCTCTTCACGGAGGACCAGCCGGAAACCTACGCCTACGTGCGGGAGATGCGCCAGGTTTTGGACGAGTTCAGCGAGCCGGGCCAGGAACGGGTCATGGTGGGGGAGATCTACCTTCCCCTCCACCGCCTGGTGCGCTACTACCGGGCGGGGTGCCACCTTCCCTTCAACTTCAGCCTGATCACCGAAGGCCTCCCCGATTGGCGGCCCGAGAACATCGCCCGCATCGTGGAGGCGTACGAAAGCCTCCTCACCCCCTGGGACTGGCCCAACTGGGTCCTGGGGAACCACGACCAGCCCCGGCTGGCCTCGAGGCTAGGGGAAGCCCAGGCCCGGGTGGCCGCCATGCTCCTTTTCACCCTGCGGGGCACCCCCACCTGGTACTACGGGGACGAACTGGCCCTGCCCAACGGGGAAATCCCCCCGGATAGGATCCAGGACCCCGCCGCCCTCAGGCAAAAGGACCGTACTCCCGCGGGCTACCACAGCCTGGGCCGAGACCCCGAACGCACCCCCATGCCCTGGGATGCCTCCCCTTACGCGGGCTTCTCCACGGTGGAGCCCTGGCTTCCCCTAAACCCCGACTGGCCGGTGCGGAACGTGGCAGTTCAGGAAAGAGACCCCCAGTCCATGCTCCAGCTGGTGAAGCGCCTCATCGCCTTGCGCCAGGAACCAGGCCTTCTCCTTGGCCCCTACCGCACCTATCGGGCACGGGGTGGGATCTACGCCTACCTGCGGGGGGAGGGCTTCCTGGTGGCCCTGAACTTCACGGACCGGGAAAGGGCCCTGGAGCTACCGCAAAAGGGCCGGGTGGTCCTCTCCACCCACCTGGACCGGGAAGAGACCGTGGGGGAGACCCTGCGCTTGCGCCCGGATGAGGGGGTGGTGGTGCGACTAAGCTAGGGGCAGGATGCGGGAAGATCCCTTTGTGACCCTAGCCGAGGGCTACGAAGCCTGGTACGAAACCCCCTTGGGGGCCTTCGTCATCGCCGAGGAGGAAAGGGCTTTGCAATCGCTCCTTCCCCCCGGGGAAAGCCTCCTGGAGGTGGGAGCGGGAACTGGCTACTGGCTTAGGCGCCTTCCCTATCCCTGGAAGGTGGGGCTGGAACCCTCCGCGGCCATGCTCCGGGTGGGGCGGGAAAGGGTACCGGAGGCCAAGTGGGTGGAAGGCCAGGGGGAAGCCCTTCCCTTTCCCGAGACAAGCTTTGACGTGGTCCTTCTCTTCACCGTGCTAGAGTTCGTAGAGGATGTGGAGAAAACCCTTTCCGAGGCAAGAAGGGTCCTCAAACCTGAGGGGAGGCTTTTGGTGGGGATCCTCGAGGCCCTCTCCCCTTGGGCCGCCCTGTACCGGAGATTGGGGGAACAGGGGGTTCTCCCATGGACCCAAGCCCGTTTCCTCACCCGTGAGGACCTGAAAGACCTCCTGGGCCCACCGGAGGCGGAAGGGGAAGCCGTCTTCCTGGCCCCCGAGGCCCAACCCCCCTTTTTCGAGGCGGATCGGGCAGGCCGGCGGGCGGGTAACCGCGGCGCCCTATACTTGGGGCGATGGCGGTAAAGGTGCTCCTTGCCCTCTACCCCCTTTTGCAAGGGGACTATCGGGCGGTGGAAAAGGCCCTTTTGGCCCTGGAGGGAAGCGGGGTGGACTACCGCACCCACCCCACCCACACGGAGCTTTCCGGGGAGGAGGAGGCCGTTTTCCAGGTCCTTAAGGCCGCCTTTTTAGCCGCCGCGGAAGAGGGAGCCACGGTGATGTGGGCCCTTTTCACCAACGCCTGCGAGGCCCATGATCCCTTCCGCAGGCCCGAGCGCCTCAAGCGGTTTCCCCCCTTGGAAATCGCCCAAAAAGCCCTGGAGGGCCTTGGGGCCCAAAGCGTCCTGGACATCGGCACGGGCACCGGGGTCTTCGCCGAGGCCTTCGCCTCCTTGGGCCTTTTCACCGTGGGGGTGGACCCCAGGTCCGACCGCCTCGAGGTGGCCCGGGCCAAGGTGAAGGAGGCCCACTTCCTGGAAGCCCGCGGGGAAAACCTCCCCTTTCCCAACGGGAGTTTTGACCTGGCCTTTTTTGGCTTAAGCCTCCACCACCTGGACCCCATCCTCGCCCTGAGGGAGGCAGCCCGGGTGGCCAAGCGGGTAGCGGTTTTGGAGTGGCCCTTCCGCCAAGAGGAGGAGGGCCCACCTCTAGCCCATAGGCGTTCCCCCGAGGAGCTGAGCGAGCTCTTTCAAAAAGCCCTGGGTAGCCCGCCCCGGCTGTGGCTAGAACCAGGCTACCTTCTGGCCCTGTGGGAGCAACCCAGGGCAGGCGATGGAGGGTAGTCCCCTCCCTGCCTTGCAAACCCCCTTAAAGATCCTCCCTGGCTTTCTTTTCTTCGGAGCAGAGGACAGGGTTTCAAGGGATGGGGTAGAATGGAAGGTGCCCTAAAGGGCAAAGGGGGAAGGTATGGCGCGGAAAATCCTCTTTTTGGTGGGCGACTACGTGGAGGACTACGAGGTCATGGTGCCCTTTCAGGCCTTGAAGATGCTAGGCTTTGAGGTGCATGCCGTCTGCCCAGGCAAGCGCTCCGGCCAGCGGATCCGCACCGCGGTGCACGACTTCGAGGGGGACCAGACCTACTCGGAAAAGCCCGGCCACAACTTCACCCTCAACTATTCCTTTGACGAGGTGGACCCCGCCCAGTACGACGCCTTGGTGGTCCCAGGTGGGCGGGCTCCAGAGTACATCCGCCGCGAGCCCAGGGTATTGGAGATCGTCCGCCACTTCTTTGAAGCCAACAAACCCGTGGCCGCCATCTGCCATGGCCTCCAGGTGCTCACGGCCGCCGGGGTCATGAAGGGGCGCAGGGCCACCGCGTACCCGGCGGTGGGGCCGGAACTCACCCTGGCCGGAGCCCAGTACGAGGAGGTGCCAGTGGACCAAGCCGTGGTGGACGGGAATCTGGTCACCGCTCCCGCCTGGCCCGCGCATCCCGTCTGGCTGGCCCGGTTTTTGGAGGTCCTGGGGGTGCGGGTAGAGGGGGTGTAGGAAGCCCCAGGGCCAGGCCCCTAGGGCCTGGCCCCTTTGGTGCCGGGGGCGGGACTCGAACCCGCACGTCCTTGCGGACAGCAGATTTTGAGTCTGCCGCGTCTACCGGTTCCGCCACCCCGGCGCGCGCACCCTAAGGATAAGGCCCAAAAGGAAAAGCGTCAACGCCACCCCCACCGCCCAGTCCCCGTAGCGGACGTAAGGCGTACGGCCCTCTTTCAAGCTGTAGGGGGCCAGAAGGTATCCCTCCTGGTGTGGGGGAATCCGCGCCACCAACCGGCCATAGGGGTCAATGCTGGCGGTGATGCCGTCGTTTCCCGCCCTAAGAAGCCAGCGCCCCGTCTCCACCGCCCTAAGCCGCCCCACGGCGAAGTGCTGCCGGCCACCAAAGGAGGGGCCAAACCAGGCATCGTTGGTGAGGAGGACCAACACCCCTGCCCCCTCCCGGACCAAGGCGCGGGCCACGGAGGGAAAGGCGGACTCGTAGCAGATCATGGCCCCATAGGAAGCGATGGGAGCCAGCCGGTTCCCCGGCGTCCGGTCCGCAAGCTCCCCCAGGCCAAAGGAGCGAAAGAAATAGCTGTACACCCCTCCCAAGGCCCCCCGGAAGGGAAAACGTTCCCCAAAGGGCACCAGGCGCACCTTGTCGTAAAGGCCCAGCATCCTCCCGTCTTGGTAAAGGACCGCCCGGTTGGGGCCATAGAGGTTTAGGCCCGTGAGGAGGAACCGGTCCTCTAAAAGGCGGTCCAGGCCACCTGGGATCTGCCAGACCGCCGTCTCTGGCCAAACCACCAGCCGGGCCTCGGGATGCCTTTGCAAGCCTTCCCGCGTGAGGCGGAGGTAGACCTCCTCGTCCAGCTCCCCCTGGACCTTGGACAAGGGGTTGATGTTACCTTGGACCAAAAGGGCTTTTCCTTCCCCCGCCGCCGGAGGTAGAGGCAATAGCCACAAGGCTGCCCAGGGTAGAAGTACCCAGTAGCGGCGCTCCCTAAGGCCCCAGGCCAAAAGCAGGACCAAAAGGGAAAGGAGGTACACCCCGCCCCAGGCGGCCAGCACCCGCCCGGGAGCCTCCACCAGGCTGTAGCCTAGGAAACCCCAGGGGAAGGCCAGATCCCCTTGCTCCGTGAGCCACTCTAGCACCACCCACCCCCCTACCCGGGCGAGGGGCATGGGAGTGAGGGCGAAGAGGAGGCCGAAGGAAAGGGCCTTAAAGAGCACCAGGGGGAGGAAGGGCAAAGCCCCCAGGGGGCCAAAAAGCTGGGTAAAGCTCTGGGGAAGCCAGATGAGGTGGAGGCCCCAAAACCCTAGGCCCATGAGGAAGCCCGTGCGGAAACCCCCTCGAAGGAGAAAGGCTAGGACCAAAGGGGCAAAAAAACCGAAAGGGAAAGGGGGCAGGGTGAGGGCCAGGAGAAGGCCGAGGAGGAAGGGCCGCACCCCTTTAACATAAGGGGTAAGCACAGGTTTTTTCACAGGTCTTTCCCAGGTTGCATGGGAAAATGAGCCCATGCGGCTAGGGGTTCTTTCCGACATCCACGCCAACCTGCCGGCCCTCGAGGCGGCCCTCGAGGCCCTAAGAGAAGAAGGCGTGGACGAGGTTCTGGTGCTGGGGGACCTGGTGGGCTACGGACCCCATCCCAAGCAGGTCATCAGCCGCATCCTCAAGGAGGGGCTTCCCGCCATCGCCGGAGCCTGGGACCTGAGGGTGGCCTACCCCTTGCCGGGCACCCTGCCCGAGGGCGTGGGCAGGGCCACCCTGGAGTGGACCCGGTCCCAGCTTTCGCCACGGGAGCTGGACTACCTCCGCTCCCTTCGCCTTTCCCACCGCAAAACCTACGGGGAAAAACGGCTTGTGGCCTTCCATGGCACCCCCGGCAACCCCGAAAGCCACCTGGACCTCCTGGGCCCAGCGGCCCAGTTTGTGCCGCTTCTGGAACGCTATGGCGCCGCGATCCTCCTCCTGGGGGGGCGGCACCTCCCCCTTTCCCGCCGGGTGGGCACGGGCCTCCTGGCCGATCCCGGGAGTGTGGGCCTAAGCCTGAGCGGGGAACCCGGGGCCGACGCCATGGTCCTGGACACGGAGACCCTCGAGGTCCGCTTCCTCAAGGTGCCCTACGACCTAGGCCCCCTCATCTTTGACCTCAGGGCCTGGGGCCTTCCCCCTGTTCTGGAAAGGGTCTACCGTACCGGGCGCTTCCCCAAGGAGGAGTGAGGCCTCGGCCCGGATCCCTTCATCGGGATCCCTCAGAAACCCCTCGATCCCCAAGCCAGCCCGGTAAAGGGCGTGGAGGGCGGTGCGGCGCACCAAAGGATGGGGGTCCCGGGCCGCCTCCCGCAGAAGCTCCTCCCCCAGGCCCAGGTTACTCAGGACGATGAGGGCATTCCGGGCCATGCGGGCCCTCCCCGGACGAGCGAAGGCCGTGTCCCCGTACTTCCTTTGGAACGCCCTTCCCGAGAGGCGAAGGAACTCGCTCAGGTCCGGGTGGGCCAAGTCCGGCTCCGGCTCAAAGCCCCGCCAGACCCGGCCAAACCGCTCCCAGGGACAGACCTCCTGGCAAAGGTCGCACCCCAAAAGCCACTCCCCCACTCCCGGCCAAAGCCCCGGGGGGATGAAGCCCTTGTGCTCCACGGTGAGGTAGCTCACACACACCCGGGCATCCAGGGTGCCATCCCCCAAAAGGGCCCCCGTGGGGCAGGAGGCCAGGCAACGGGTACAGCGCCCGCAGCGGCCTGGATGGGGGGAAGATACCTCCACCTCCAAGGAGGTGAGCAGAACCCCGATGAAGGCGTGCACCCCAAACCCCTGGGAAAGAAACATGCCGCTTTTCCCAATCCAGCCCATCCCGGTAAGGGCCGCCAGGGTTCGTTCGGGGATGGGCCCGTGGTCCACGTAGCCCTTGGCCTCTACTCCCAGGCCTCGGGCCAGGGCCTCCAGGGCCCTAACCTCCTCCCCCAGAACCAGGTGGTAGTCCCGAACCCAGGCGTAGCGGGCCACCCGGCCCACCCGGACTCCCCCCTTTGGCACCCCGGGGTCGGGGTAGGCGTAGGGGGCAAAGAGGACCAAGGCGCTTCGCGCCCAGGGAAAGCGGTGCGCCAAACGGAACCGAGCCTCCACTCCCCCTTCCAGATAGGCCATCCCCCCGTGCCGTCCCTCGGCCAGGAATCTCCGGAAGCGGCCCTCCACCCCTTCCGGTATGGTCAAGGGCGCCCAGGCGTAAAGGAGCCCCCGCTCCCCAAGGGCTTCTTCCAAAAGCGGGCGGGCCTCCACACCCCCACTTTAGACCGGTATAATCCCCGGCATGGAAGAGGTGAAGATCGCCCTCCTGGGCGGGGGCACCGTGGGAAGCGCCTTCTATGCCCTGGTCCAGGAGCGCCTCGAGGACTTCCAGGCCCTGGGCTTCTCCCCCCGGTTTCTGGGGGTACTGGTGCGGGATAGGACCAAGCCCAGGCCCATCCCCGAAGAACTCCTCCGCACGGAGCCCATGGACCTCCTGCAGGCGGACGTGGTGGTGGAGGCCATGGGCGGGGTGGAGGCTCCCCTCGGCTGGGTGCTCCCCCCTCTGGAAGCCGGCATCCCCCTCATCACCGCCAACAAGGCCCTCTTGGCGGAGGCCTGGGAGGCCTTGCGCCCCTATGCCGAGGAAGGCCTCATCTACCACGAGGCCAGCGTCATGGCCGGCACCCCGGCCCTTTCCTTTTTGGAGACCCTTAGGGGAAGCCGGCTTGTGGAGCTTCACGGGATCCTGAACGGCACCACCCTCTACATCCTGCAGGAAATGGAGAAGGGACGGACCTATGGGGAAGCCCTCCTCGAGGCCCAGCGCCTGGGCTACGCCGAGGCAGACCCCACCCTGGACGTGGAGGGCATAGACGCCGCCCACAAGCTCACCCTTCTGGCCAGGCTCCTGGTAGACCCTGCCTTCCCGTTCCCGGAGGTGAAAACCCGGGGCATTACCCGGCTGACTCCAGAACTTCTCCAAACCGCTCAGGATCAAGGGGAAAAAGTGCGCCTGGTGGCGAGCCTCTACGGGGAAGGCGGGCGCTGGCGGGCGGTGGTGGCCCCCCGGCGCCTGCCCCAGGACCACCCCTTGGCCCGGGCCCAAGGCAACATCCTCTGGGTACGGGCCAGGCCCCTGGGCGAGGCCTTTGTGACGGGACCGGGAGCCGGGGGCGAAGCCACGGCCAGCGGCCTTCTGGCAGACCTCTTCCGCTTCCTATCCGGAAACCTGGGCCACCTCCCCGCCCCGGCCCCAACGCCCGCCACGGAGGAGGGAACCCCCTTCCCCGGGGTAGAATAAGGCCGTGCCCTTCCTGGACCTTCTCCGCCCCGTGAGCGATGAGGAACTGCGCCAGCTCTCAGCGTAAAACCCCGGCTGGCAGTTGGAGCGATGGGAAGACGGTAGGAGGGGAAAGCGGCCACCTGGAAGCCCTCCTTTTGGGCCAGCTCTACCGCTGGAACGGGGAAATGGACCTGGGGTATATCTTCAGCTCGGGCACCGGGTTCCGGTTTCCCCGCGGGGCCGTGCTCTCCCCCGACGCCGCCTTTGTGCTCCGCCACCTTTGGCTGGCCCTCTCCCCGGAAGAGCGGGAAGGCTTTCCCCCCTTGGTCCCCGACGCTGTCTTTGAGATCCGCTCCCGAAGCCAAAGCCTCGAGGAGCTCCAGCAAAAGGCCCAGGCCTACCTGGCCCAGGGGGTGCGCCTGGTGGTGCTTCTGGACCCCTACGCCCACCAGGTGGAGGTCCTCCGTCCCGATAGGGCCGAGAGGTACCAGGACCCGGAGTCAGTCCCCTTGGACCCAAAGCTTCCCGGCTTTGCCCTAAAGGCCCAGGAACTTTTCCTGTAGGGCCATGCCGCCCGGGCTTGGCAGGAGGAAGGGCCTTGCCAGGCTGTGCCCTTGGGCTTCCGTGGGGCATACTGGGAACCCTTGACGCCCTGGCCCCCTAGGGGGAAACATATCCCCATGCGGCTTCCCCTCATGGAACGGTACCGGGCCCACCTTCCCATCTCCCTGAACACGCCCGTGATCTCCCTTCTGGAAGGCTCCACCCCCCTGATCCCCCTAAGGGGCCCTGAGGAGGCCCAAAGGCGGGGCATACGCCTCTACGCCAAGTTCGAGGGCCTAAACCCCACGGGAAGCTTCAAGGACCGGGGCATGACCCTGGCGGTGTCCAAGGCGGTGGAGGAGGGCGCGAGGGCGGTGGCAGCTGCCAGCACGGGAAACACCGCCGCCAGCGCCGCCGCCTACGCCGCCCGGGCAGGGATAAGGGCCATCGTCATCCTGCCCGCGGGCTACGTGGCCCTGGGCAAGGTGGCCCAGAGCCTGGTCCATGGGGCACGGATTATCCAAATCGAAGGCAACTTTGACCAGGCCTTGGCCCTCACCAGGGCCCTCACCGAGGCCTATCCTGTGGCCCTGGTGAACTCCCTGAACCCCTACCGCCTGGAGGGTCAGAAGACCCTGGCCTTTGAGGTGGTGGATGAGCTCGGGGATGCCCCCCACTACCACGCCCTGCCCGTGGGCAACGCCGGCAACATCACCGCCCACTGGATGGGCTACAAGGAATACCACGCCTTGGGCAAGGCGAGCCGCCTCCCCAGGATGCTGGGCTTCCAGGCGGCAGGCGCCGCTCCCTTGGTCCTGGGTCGGCCTGTGGAGAAGCCGGAAACCCTGGCCACCGCCATCCGCATCGGCAATCCGGCCAGCTGGCAAGGGGCCATGAGGGCCAAGGAGGAGTCCGGGGGGCTGATCGAGGCGGTAACCGACGAGGAGATCCTCCTCGCCTACCGCTACTTGGCGGAGAAGGAGGGGATTTTCTGCGAACCTGCCTCCGCCGCCGCCATGGCGGGGGTGTGGAAGCTCCTTAAGGAAGACCGGTTGGAGCCGGGAAGCCAGGTGGTCCTCACCCTCACGGGCCACGGCCTCAAGGACCCGGCCACCGCGGAAAAGGTGGCGGGGCTCTTACCCCCGGTGCCGGCGACCCTCGAGGCGGTGGCCCAGGCCGCGGGGCTCCTGTGATAAGCTTGGGCCATGTCCGAGGCCAAAAGCACCCCCAAAAAGCCCAAGGAACCCTTCCCCGGAGCCTACTACTTGGCGGGGGCCATCACCATCGCCCTTATGCTCTTTTTCATGGTCCTGGGGGCCACCCTTCCCCCGGGGATCGCAGGGTTCTTGGTGGCCTTCGTCCTGGGCCTAACCGTAAACCCTAAGTATGTCCCCTTCTTCCTGGCGGCAGGGATCTTCTCCGCGGCCATGGGCTTTTTGGGGCAGGAGCCCCAGGTGGCCTGGGGCGGCGTGGCCCTGGCCCTTTCCCAGGTTCTGGTCAAGCGCGCCGGCTGGACCTGATGAGCCCTAACCGCCTGTCCCAAAGCCTGGCCCTCCTGGGCGTAGCCGCCTACGCCTACTTTCTCTTCCTACGCCCCAACCAGGAGGGAATGGCCCTGGCCGTGGGCCTCTTCGTGGGCACCATGGGGGTGGCCTACGGGGAGAGGCCTTTCCTCGTGCCCTTTTTCGTGGGCCTTTACCTCCTGCTCTTCCTCCTGCAGCTCCTCTTCGGCCACCCCATCCCCTTCCTGGCGGGAGGCGCTTTGGGGGTGGGCCTTCCCTACCTGGTCTACCGCTTGCGAAAACCCGCCAGGTAGAGGAGGGCTCCAAGGAGCATCCCCTCCCCCAAGGCGGGCAGGTAAGGAAGAAGCTCCCGCACATCCAGGCCCAGGTAGAGGAGGAGGGGCCAAGGGAGAAGGGCCCAGGCCAAGCCCGGTTGGCCAGAGCCCGCCGCCAGGAAGATCCCCGCACCAAGGCCCCTCAGGTAGGCCAGCCACCCCGAACCCAGCTCGTTTTGGTACACGAACCACACCAGGTTGAGCCAAACCCCTAAGGCCCAGAGGGGAAGCCGGTTCTGCCAGCGAAAGGCCAGGAAGAGGAGGAACAAAAACCCCAGGACCTCAAGCACGGGCCACCTCCTGGGAGCCATGGGCCTCCAGGTAGGCCACCAAGACCTCCAAGGCCTTCTCCACCGCCTCATCCAGGTCCTCGCCCGGGATGACGGGAACCCCTTCCTCCTTTGCCCAACGGAGGAGGTGGTCCTGGATAAGGCGGATCTCGGAGAAATGGGTGAGGTACTTCTCCTGCGGCCGGGCATGGGCCGTTTCCCGGTCCCTAAGAAGAAAGCGGTCCCGGTGCAGCCTTTCGTCCTGAAGCACCACCAGCATGGGAACCGTGAGCACCCTGTCCCGGTAGGGATGGTCCAGGTAGCGGGGAACCACATGAACCCCTTCCAGCACGATGGAGGTGCCCTCGAGGGCGCTCCTCACCTGAATGGCCCTAAGGCCCACCGCCACCCGGGCCACCTGGTCCAGAAAGCCCCGCATCACCCGCTCCTCGTGGCTTTCCTCCCCGCTCAGGTCTTGCAAAAGGGCCTTCCAGGCCTCAAAGGTGGAAAGGTGCAGGGTGGGAAGGAGGTCCTGGGAAAGGGAGGCCCGGAACACCTCCCGCACGGCATCGGAGGGGACGATATGGGTGATGCCCAAACGGTAGGCCAGGGCCGAGGCCAGCACGCTCTTCCCCACCCCGGTCACCCCGCCGATGAGGATGTGCACCGGGCGAGCGCTTCGCCTCAGGCTCCTAAGGAGCAGGTACCGCCTGGCCACCTCCTCCCCCGCCTCCTTGAGAAGGGCCTGGTGCACCCTTTCCCGAAGCTCATTCCGCCGGATTACCCTGCGCCCCTCCTGGCGCAGGGCCTTTTCCATCTCCCGGGCCAGCCGGTACGCCCGCTCGGGGGAGAAGCCGATACCCATCAGGGACTGGGCCAGGATACCCTTGGAGAAGGGCATGCGGGGCTCGCCGCTTTCCTCCTCCACGAAAAGCTCCCCAGCGAAGGCCTGGCGCTGGAGATAGCGCCTCCGGGCCCCCTTGCCCAGGGCCCGGCCCACCACCTGGGCCACCACCTCCTCCAGGCGGCGGGCCGAGATCTGCCTCACCCCTTCCCGCCTGAGATGCCCCTCCACCTCCTTGGCCAGGTCATGGGCTTCCCTTAGGGAAAAACCCGCCTCCTCGAGGCTCCTGGCCAAGAGCCCTTTGGAGAAGGGGCGGCGCCTTTTCCCCTCGAGCACCAGGATCTCCTCAAAGGGAAGGGTCTGCCCGGAAAGCCTCTTTGCCACCTCTCCCCCCATGGCCCGGGCCACCTCCTCCAGGAAGACCCTGCGCAGGAGCCTAGGGGACACGGAAAGCTGCCCTTCCGCCTTCAGGCGCTCCTCCACGGTGTGGGCCACGGCCTGGGCGGCCTCGAGGGGCACCCCCAGGGGCAAAAGAGCCTCCACCAAAAGCCCTTTGGAAAGAGGCCACCGGCCTCGCCTTAGGCGCACGAAAACCTCAGCCACTCTCTGGCATCATAGCATCTACCCTTAAGGAAGGGTCTTCCTTGACAGCCTTTTTCCCAGCGTGCTATCCTTACTTACGGCTTGGCGCCGTAGCCAAGTGGTAAGGCAGAGGTCTGCAAAACCTCCATTCGCCGGTTCGAATCCGGCCGGCGCCTCCAGACACGGGCGCGTAGCTCAGGTGGCCAGAGCACTACCTTGACACGGTAGGGGTCGGTGGTTCAAGTCCACTCGCGCCCACCAAGAACCCCCGGGGCCCGCCCCGGGGGCTTTCTTATCCCTGGCGCACCGCCGGCACCACGGGATGGAACTCGGCTTCCTCCGGGAGAAGGCGGCGCTTCTTGGCCCGGCGGTACACGGCATCCCACATGCGGCAGAAGGAGCAGACCGTCCCCGTGGTGGGGTAGCCGCAGCGCTCGCACTCCTGCAACTGCACCTCCTCGGCCGCCTGCAGGCGGGGCTGGATCCTCTCCAAAAATCCTTCCAGGAAACGCAGCTTAGCCCCGGGCATCTCCCGCTCCACGAGGTTCAGGGCCTCCTTGTAAAGGAGGCTCTTGGCTCCCTTGGCGTTGGGGCACTCCTCGTGCAGGTAGCGGATCCCCCTCAGGAGGGTGTAGGAGAGGACCTCCCGCTCGCTAAACCGGAAGAAGGGCTTGACCCGGGCGGCCAGACCCGGCTTTTCGGGAAGGACCGGCCCCTGGCGGACCAAGGCGTCCTCCTGGGGGTTTAGGAGGTTGCCGAAGAGGACCGCCGCCTCGTCGTCCAGGTTGTGGCCGGTGGCCACCACCCTAAAGCCCCCCTCCACCGCCACCTGGTTGATGATGTACCGCTTGGAAAGGCCGCAGGCGGAACAGGCCACGCGCCCCGAAAGCTCGGCCAGCTCCGGCACCCCAAAGCCATAGGCCTGGCGCAGGTCCACCACCCAAAGCTCGAGGCCCCGGTCCTGGGCAAAGCTTCGCGTAACCTCAAGGCTCCTTTCCGAGTAGGCTCCGATCCCCAACTGCAGGTGGAGCCCCACCGCCTCATAACCCAGCCGCCAAAGCACATCCCAAAGGGCCAGGGAGTCCTTGCCCCCGGAAACCGCCACCAAGACCCGCTCCCCCGGCCGGAGCATCCCATGGCGGCGGATGGCGCGCTGGGTCTCCTTCACAAACCACTCCAGGTAATGCTCCTTGCACAGGGAAAAGCCCCTGCCCCGAAGCTCCACCTGGGCCTTCCCACCGCAAACCTTACACACCATGACCGCTTTCCCCCCACCCCCCGGAGATGGCGGAGAGGACCTCGAGGGTCTCCCCTTCCCCCACCCTCTCGTCCAGGGTAAGGAGCTCCTCTCCCCGGATCACCACCACCGTCTCCGGATTCAAGCCCAGCTCCAGGAGGATCTCCCTCAGGGGCCTATCCCCCTTTACCTCCACCTCCTTGCGCTCGGGAAGGCGCAACACCAGCTTCATCCCGCTAGTGTACCAGGTGGGAGCGCAAAAGCTCCATGAGCCTTTCCAGGGTGAGGCGGTTCCGCTTCTCTATCTCCTGCCTTCGGGGAATCTCCGGGTAAGGCGCATGGGGATCGTGGAGGGTAGGGGTTAGGGGTTGGCCAAGCCTCCCCTCCCATTCCCGCAACCACCCCTCCGGCAGGCGCTCGGGAAGGGGAAGGCCATGGAAGACGTGGTAGAGGAGGGCCCAAACCCGCACGGTGGCGTCCAGGCTATACCCACCCCCCAGGGTGAAGAGCACCCTCCCTCCCGCATAGGCCTCGGCGTAGTCCAGGATGAGGGGGAAGATGCGGGCATAAGCCCGAGTGGTCAGGAGAAGGTCGGCCAGGGGATCCAAGAAATGGGCATCGGCCCCCGCCTGCACCACCAGCACATCCGGGCGGAAGGCCCCAAGGGCCCAGGGCACCAGGGCCTCAAAGGCCTCCAGGTAGCTTTCGTCCTCGGTGAAGGGCTCCAGGGGCAGGTTGAGCTTCCTCCCCACCCCCTCTCCCCGCCCGATCTCGTGCACGTGCCCCGTTCCCGGGAAAAGGTAACGCCCCGACTCGTGAAGGCTCAGGGTCAGGACCTCCTCTTCCTCGTAGTGGATCCACTGCACCCCATCCCCGTGGTGGACGTCTATATCCAAGTAGGCCACGCGAAGCCCGGCGCGGGTCAGGTGGCGGATGGCCACGGAAAGGTCGTTGTACACGCAAAAGCCGCTGGAGCGGTCGTACTGGGCGTGATGTAGGCCCCCGCCCAGCTGGAGCACCCGCTTCTCCCCAGCCAGGATCCGCCGGGCTCCCTCCAGGGTACCCCCCACCAGGATCCTCGCCGCCCGGTCCATGCCGGGAAAGACCGGGGTATCCCCGGTGCCCAGGCCATAGTGCTCCAAATCGGGCACCCTCTCCCCCCGGCTTGCCGCCTCCACCCGCCTCACCAAGCGCTCGGAATGCACGGAAAGCACCTCCTCCCGGGTGGCCTCCCTGGGGGCCAAGGGTTCCTTCCACACCCCCAAGGCTTGGAGAAGGGAGGTGAGCATCTCCAGGCGCACGGGGCTGAAGGGGTGGCCCGGTCCAAAGTTGTACAGGCGGTACTCGTCCCGATAGATCACCATGGTTTCTTGGGGGGCCAGAGCACCTCAAACCCCTCTTGGCGTAGCCCCTCCGCAAGAAGGTGGGTCTCCAGGGTATTCACCCGCACCACCGCCCGCACCACCTCCTTGTCCTCGGGGTAGGAAAGCAGGGAGTGGATGTTGATCCCCCGCCCCGCCAGAAACCCCGTGAGCCGGGCAAGCTCCCCCACCCGGTCGGGGAGGCGGACCTCGAGGCGGCCCGAGGGCTCCGTAACCCCGGTGAGCTTAAGGAGTGCGTCCAAAAGGTCAATCCCCGTGACGATCCCCACCAAAGCCCCATCCTCCAGCACGGGCAGGGAACCGATCTTCCTTTCCCGCATCACCCGGGCCGCCTCCTCCACGGGGTCCAGGGGATGAGCGGTGACCACCTCCTGGGTCATCACCTCCGCCACACGGGTGCACCCGGGGCAGGGCCCCCTGGGATTTAGGTGGCTGGTGGCCAGGCGGATATCCCGGTCGGTGATGATCCCCACCAGCCTTCCCTCCTCCATCACCGGCAGGTGGCGGATGCCCCTCTCCAAAAGGAGGCGGTAGGCCTCCTCGAGGGTCACCCCGGGCTCCACCGTCACCACCGGGAAGCGCATCACATCCTGGATCAACATGAAAAAAGTATACCCCGGCGGGATCCGCCGGGGCCTGCGCCCAAAACCTACAGGATGTCGTCCCGGATGCAGGCCTTGTAGTGGCCGGGGGCCACCTCCTTAAGCTCCGGCACCACCTCCGCGCACTCGGGGAGGGCGTAGCGGCAACGGGTGCGGAACACGCATCCGGAAGGCGGATTGATGGGCGAGGGGATATCCCCCTGGAGGACGATCCTCTCCCGCTTCACCGTGGGGTCGGGGATGGGCACCGCCGAGAGCAGAGCCTCGGTGTAGGGGTGCTTGGGATTGCGGTAGAGCTCCCGGGAGGAAGCGATCTCCATCACCTTCCCCAGGTACATCACCGCCACCCGGTCGGAGATGTACTCCACCACCGCCAGGTCATGGGCGATGAAGAGAAGGGTTAGGCCCAACTCCTCCTTAAGGTCCTGGAGGAGGTTCACCACCTGGGCCTGAATGGAGACATCCAAAGCGGAAACCGGCTCATCGGCCACGATGAAGTCCGGGGCCACCGCCAGGGCGCGGGCGATGCCGATCCTCTGCCTCTGGCCACCCGAGAACTCATGGGGGTAGCGGCGCATGTGGTCTGGGGAAAGCCCCACCAGCTTAAGGAGCTCCGCCACCCTCTCCGTGCGCTCCTGGGGCGTCTTGCCGATCCCGTGGATGATGAGGGGCTCGGCGATGATGTCCCCCACGGTCATGCGGGGGTTCAAGGAGCTAAAGGGGTCCTGGAAGATGATCTGCATGCGGCGGCGGTAAGGGCGGAGCTTGTCCTTGGGCAGGTCCGTGATGTCCTGCCCATCGAAGAGGATGCGCCCCCCCGTGGGCTCGATGAGGCGGAGCAGGGTCCGGCCCACCGTGGTCTTGCCGCTTCCCGACTCCCCCACCAGGCCCAGGACCTCACCCTTGCGGATGGCGAAGGAAACCCCATCCACCGCCTTGACGCTTCCCACCACCCGAGAGAGGATCCCGCCGCGGATGGGAAAGTGCTTCTTCAGGTCCCGGATTTCCAGGAGGACGTGGTTGCCGTTCATGCCCGCACCTCCCGGATCTCCCGCCAGCGCACGCACCGCACCTGGCGACCGTCACCCGTGCCCTCCAAGGGAGGCACCTCCCGGTCGCAGAGGCCTTCCACGTAGTGCTTGCACCGGGGGTGGAAGGCGCAACCCGGGGGCAGGTACAAGGGGTTGGGCACATTGCCGGGGATGGCCTCGAGGCGCTCCCTCCGCTCCGCCGCCAGGTCCAGCCGGGGCACGGAGCGCAAAAGCCCCCGGGTGTAGGGGTGCAGGGGCTCCTTGAAAAGAGGTACCACATCCGCCTCCTCCACCGCCCGCCCCGCGTACATCACCACCACCCGGTCCGCCATCTCCGCCACCACCCCCAGGTTGTGGGTGATGAAGAGGATGCTCATGCCGATCTCCTCCTGAAGCTTCTTCATAAGCTCCAGGATCTGGGCCTGGATGGTCACGTCCAAGGCCGTGGTGGGCTCGTCCGCGATGAGGAGGGAAGGATTGCAGGAAAGGGCCATGGCGATCATCACCCGTTGCCGCATCCCCCCGGACATCTGGTGGGGGTAGTTGGCAAGCCGCTTCTTGGGCTCGGGAATCCCCACCAGGTCCAGCATGTGGGCCGCCAGCTCCATGGCCTCCTTACGGCTTTTCCCCTGGTGGAGCATGATGGCCTCGGCGATCTGGTCCCCCACCGTGTACACGGGGTTTAAGGAGGTCATGGGTTCCTGGAAGATCATGGCGATGTCGTTGCCCCGGATCCTCCGCATCTCTACCTCGGAGAGCTTAGTGAGGTCCCTAAGCTCCCCGTCCTTGCCGCGGAAGAGGATCTCCCCCCCCACGATCCTTCCCGGAGGCGTGGGAATGAGCCGCATGATGGAGAGGGCCGTGACGCTCTTCCCGGAGCCCGACTCCCCCACCACCGCCAGGGTTTCCCCTTTGTCCACATGGAAGGAAACCCCGTCCACCGCCTTCACCACCCCGTCATCGGTGAAGAAGTGGACTTTAAGGTCTCTCACCTCCAGTAGCCGCTTTTCGTCCATGCGTACTCCTTTGGGCCCTGCCCTCTAAACACCTCATCCGTTATACGCCATACCCGGTCAAAAGAGAAGGGGCTACCGCCTCCGCCTGGGGTCAAAGGCATCCCGCAAGCCATCCCCCACAAAGTTCCAGGCCATGATGGATACGAAGATGAAAAACCCCGGCCAAAGCACCCAGGGACGGTCCACAAAGCTAGCAAAACCGCCCTGCTGGGCCGCTTGCAGGAGAAGCCCCCAGCTGGTGTAGGGCTCCGTGACCCCAAGCCCCAAGAAGGAAAGCCCGCTTTCCCCCAGGATGAAGCCGGGGATGGTCAACGAGAGGCTCACAATGATGTAGCTGGCGGTGGCGGGTAGCACGTGCCGAGCGATAATCCGGGCATCCGAGGCCCCCAAGGCCCTGGCCGCCTGCACGTAGTCCATCTCCCGCACGGAGAGGACGATCCCTCGCACCACCCGGGCCAATCCCCCCCAGCCGATGAACCCCAAAAGCCCCACCACCAGGTAAAAGGTGAAAAGGGGGTCAACGTTAGTGGGAAACACCGCCCGTAAGGAAATAAGGAGGAAAAGGGTGGGAATGGCGGCGATGATTTCCACCAGGCGCATGATGAGGTTGTCCGGGTCTAGGAAAAGGGGGCGGAAAGGCAGGGTCCGGGCAAGGAAAAAGGCAAACCATAAGGCGGCAAGCGCTGCCAGAACCTGGAGAACCCCAAGGCCGGTAAGGGTGTAGTAAGTCCAAGCCAGATACAAGGCGCCAAAGGCCAGCCCGCCCCAGATGGCCCAGGAGAAAGGCCCCCAAAAGAAGCCCCACCCCCGCCATTCCCGAAGGGGCAAGGAGAGGGCAAAGGGCCGGCCAGAGAAATACCCGGCGATCCCCCCCAGCACCAGCCCCAGGACGAAGGAAACCAGGGCTGAAAGGATCCCAATGGTAAGGGAAACCTGCCCCCCATACACCAGGCGGCTGTAGAGGTCGCGGCCAAAGTTATCCGTACCCATCAGGAAGATGCGGCCCGGGGGATCCACCCCGAAAAGGCGCAAATCGGAGCGGAATACCCTGAGAATGGTGTAGGGTTGCTCAGGGGTGCGAACGAAGAATCGCAGGTAGAACTTACCCTGGGAGGGATCCTCCTCGTAGCGCGGCTGCAAGGAAACGGGATCAATGCTCCGCTTGGTGGCATAGACAAAGGGTCGGCTAAGCCGCCCCGTTTCCGGATCCACAAAATGGATCCGAGTGGGTGGGTGGTGGCCCTTTGGTGGGTAGAGCTCGTAATAGTTGGGATCGTAGGGGGTGAAGAAACCAGCAAAAAGGGCAAAGGTGTAAAGCACCAGAAGGATCCTGAGGCCCCAAACCGCCAGGGGGTGCTTGCGGAACTGGCGCAGGGCCACCTGGGTGAGGCTTTGCGACTGGTGGGTTTTGACAGCAGATGCCCGCATAAAGTCCCCTACTCGTAGCGAATCCTGGGGTCCACCCAAGTCAAGAGGAGGTCGGAAAGCAGGTTACCCACCATCAGGAGGACTAAACCTATGGTGAGGAAGCCGGCTACCATGTAAAGGTCTTGTTGCTGTAAGGAATCCAGAAGCAGCGGAGTGATCCCAGGCCAAGCCATAACCACTTCCACCAACCCCGCCCCCGAGATCAGCCCGGGCAAAATGCCGCCTATGTTGGCCACGAAGGGAATGACGGCGTTCCTAAGGGCATGCTTGTAGACCACTACCCGCTCCGCCAAACCCTTGGCCCGGGCGGTGCGGATGTAATCCTGGGAGAGAACCTCCAGCATCT
This sequence comes from Thermus neutrinimicus, assembly GCF_022760955.1. Lineage (NCBI taxonomy): Bacteria > Thermotogati > Deinococcota > Deinococci > Thermales > Thermaceae > Thermus > Thermus neutrinimicus. The sequence goes on along the minus strand of NZ_JAKTNU010000007.1, from coordinate 39,911 downwards.
GCCCTCGCATTACCCGGGAAAAACCCGCGATGTCACTGGTGGTCACCACAATGATGGGGATCACCGCATGCCAGGCGATGTCCAGGATCTTTTTCCAGGGGTCAAACTGCTCAAAACCGCTGCCGGTCATACCCGACACCGGGAAAACCATCACCCCCGTGCGGAAGTAAACCTGAAGGATCAGGTACATGAAGATAAGGGCCAGAAAAAAGTTAGGGATGGCTAAGCCGATGTAGGCCAAAAAGGAAATCACCCGATCCCGTAAGGAGTACTGGCGCAAAGCGCCGTAAACTCCCACGGGAATGGCCACTAGGAAAAGGAGCAGGGTGGACGGCACCACGATGACCATGGAGTTGACCACCCGGGGCCAGATGACGTCCAGCACCGGGGCCTGGTAGGCAAAGGAATAGCCCAGATTGAGGTGCAAAAGGTGGTGCATCCAAAGGAGGTACTGCTCATGAATGGGCCGGTCCAGGCCGAACTGGGCCCTAAGGCGGGCGATGGTCTCCGGGGTTACCTTGGGGTCCAGCTCCAGCTGGGTCAGGTAGTCCCCAGGGGCCAGCTGGATGATGAGGAAGGCCAGGAAGGTAGCCCCGAAGAAGGTGGGGATCAGGTAAAGGATGCGGCGAAGGATGTATGCGGTCATGGCTTCCCAAAGGATCCCCGGGGCCCATAGACCCCGGGGCTACCCTACGGCTAGCTCATTTCTTGATGAAGGTCAGCTCCAGTTCCCGCTGGCCCCAGATGCTGCTGATGATGGCGTCGGGGTGCTCCCCACCCAGGCGGTTGTTCCAGGCAGGGTGGTAGTTGGGCCCGGCGATGTAGATGACGGGAAGAAGCTGGGCTTCGATCTCCTGCATGCGGTAGCCGATCTCCACCCGCTTCTTGAAGTCAAGCTCGGTGCGACCACGCGAGTACAGGGCATCCAGCTGGGTTTCCCTGGGGTCCAGGCACTGGCCCGACTTGTTCCACATGTGCAGGTTGCCCTTGCAGGGCACCACGTTGGAACCAAAGGGCCAGTCCAGACCGCCTCCGGAGAGGCCAATGATGATGGCGTCAAAGGGCCGGTCAGGGCCAGAGGAAAGGAGCTGGCCCACCAGGGTGTTGAAGTCGATGGCGGTGAAGTTCACCTTCACCCCCACCTTCTTGGCCTCGTCCACGATGAGCTTGGCGATCTGCTCCCGCTGGGCGTTGCCCGCGTTGGTGGAGAGGTTGAACTCCAGCCTCCGGCCCTTGGAGTCCACCAGGTAGCCTTCCCTGTCCTTCTTGGTGAAGCCCAGCTCCGCTAGAAGTTTGGCCGCCTGTTGCGGGTTGTACTCGTACTTGGGCACCTTGGGGTTCAGCCACTGGGTGAGCACGGGGTAGACGCTGGTGTACATGGGGGTGCCCAGGCCGCCATAGACGATGTCGATCACCGCCTGGCGGTTAACGATGTGGCTCATGGCCCGGCGGAACTTGTCGGAGCGGAAGAGGCTCTGCTTGAAGGGATCCGAGGCCTTGTTCCAGTTGAAGACCATGAACTGGCTGCTGGCCACCGGGGAAGCGTTCACCTTGATGGTGGCGTCCAGGCGGCCCTGCTGGATGGCCTGGCGTATTTGGGAGATGTGGTCCACGGTGGAGGGGGCCATGAGGTCAATGTTCCCCGCCAGGAACTCCGCCAGCTGGGCGTTGGTATCCTTAACGATCTTGATTTCGTACCGGTCCAGATAGGGCAGGGGATTCCCCGCCTCATCCTTGTTCCACTCCCCGAAGGCCGGGTTGCGCTTCAAGACCAGGCGCTCGCCCGGGCGGTAGCTTTCGATGAGCCAGGGCCCACCGGAAACGATGTTTTCCGGCTTCTCGTTCAGGGTCCACATCTTCTTGATGCCCTCTGCCCCATCCTTCTGGTAGACGGGCCCAAAGATATGGGCCGGCCAGGGCTCAAAGCTGGCCACGGCAAAGGCTTCCGCATCCGTCTTGGGGTAGATGAAGCGGAGGGTGTAGTCGTCAATCTTGCGCAGGGTGATGGGCTTGCCGTCGATGAAGAAGGAGTCGTAGCTGTTGGACCCCACCGCCTTGTCCGTGTGGATGCGCCAGGTCATGATCCAGTCGTCGGCGGTGATGGGCTTGCCATCGGACCACTTCATGCCCCTGCGGATCTTGAAGGTGATCTCCAGCTTGTTGGGGCTAATGGTCCAGGACTCGGCCATGTAAGGGATCCAATCCCCGGTGGTGGGGTCCCGGGTCACCAGGCCCCTACCCCCAGAGATGATGTCCGGCACGTTCCCTGCCTCTGCGGTGATAAAGGGGTTAAAAGTGCGGTAGTCGGAGATAACCGCTGCCCGCAGGGTTCCGCCCCGCTTGACCTCGGAGGGCTTGGCCACCGTCCACTTTTGCGGCCAGACAAAGGTCTGGGCGCTGGCCACTCCTGCCAGGGCTAAAAGACCCGCCAAAACTGCCAAGGTTCTTCTCATATCGTCTACCCCCTCTGCTACCTTACGTTGGACAGGGTACCCGGTTATTCTGGACCCTGTCAAGGGTGTTGCCCCCTCAGCTTGACCCTGGTGCCCGCGCGTGGGAAAATCCCCCCCATAAGGAGGTGGTGATGAAAGCAGTGGTCATGGAGGCTCGAGGCGGCCCGGAAGTCCTAAAGGTGGCCGAGGTGCCTACTCCTGAACCCGGCCCCAAGGAGGTGAGGATCCGCGTGAAGGCCGCAGCCCTCAACCACCTGGACATCTGGGTTCGCAAGGGAGTGGCCAGCCCCAAGCTTCCCCTACCCCACATTCTGGGTGCCGATGCCTCGGGGGTGGTGGACGCGGTGGGGCCCGGGGTAACGGGCTTTGTCCCTGGGGACGAGGTGGTGGTCAACCCTGGCCTTTCCTGTGGCCATTGCGAGCGGTGCCTGGCGGGGGAGGACAACCTCTGCCCCCGGTACGAGATCCTGGGCGAACACCGCTTCGGGGCATACGCGGAGTACTTGGTGGTACCCGAGGTGAACCTCCTCAAAAAGCCACAAAACCTTTCCTTTACAGAGGCCGCGGCCATCCCCCTGACCTTTCTCACCGCCTGGCAAATGGTGGTGGACAAACTCCAGGTGCGGCCTGGCGAGGACGTTCTGGTCATGGCGGCGGGCAGTGGGGTGAGCGTGGCCGCCATCCAGATCGCCAAGCTATTCGGGGCCCGGGTCATCGCCACCGCAGGCTCGGAGGAAAAGCTCAGGAAGGCCAAGGAGCTGGGAGCCGATGAAATCGTGAACTACACCCACCCCGACTGGCCCAAGGAGGTGCGCCGGCTAACCGGCGGGAAAGGCGCCGACAAGGTGGTGGACCACACGGGAGCCCTCTACTTTGAAGGGGTGATCCGGGCCACGGCCAATGGGGGCAGGATTGCCATCGCCGGAGCTTCCTCGGGATACGAGGGCACCCTTCCCTTCGCCCACGTGTTCTTCCGGCAACTCTCCATCCTGGGCTCCACCATGGGCTCCAAAAGCCGCCTCTTCCCCATCCTGCGCTTCGTGGAACAGGGGAAACTAAAGCCCGTGGTGGGGCAGGTGCTTCCCCTCGAGGAGGCCGCCGAGGGACACCGCCTCCTGGAGGAACGGCGCGTCTTCGGCAAAGTGGTGCTACGGGTGGATTAGCCTGCTTTGGCGCAAGACCCCACCTCAATGACGGGCTGAGAGATCATAGGGGGAGGGTTATGGGACGGGGTTAAGACCTTTGTCCCTAACGGGAAGCCGCCCCCCACAGGGTTTCCCTAAGGGTAGAATGCAGGGCGAGGTGAGGCCATGGAGCACACCGATGTGATCATCATTGGCGCAGGCCCCGCTGGGCTTTTTGCGGGTTTCTACGTGGGCATGCGGGGGCTCTCCTTCCGCTTCATCGACCCCTTGCCCGAGCCTGGGGGACAGCTTTCCGCCTTGTATCCGGAGAAATACATCTACGACGTGGCGGGCTTCCCCAAGGTGTATGCCAAAGACCTAGTGAAGGGGTTGGTGGAGCAGGTGGCTCCCTTCAACCCCGTTTACAGCCTGGGGGAGCGGGCGGAAACCCTGGAAAGGCAAGGAGACCTCTTCCAGGTGGCCACCTCCTCCGGCAACACCTACACCGCCAAGGCGGTGATTATCGCCGCCGGGGTGGGCGCCTTTGAGCCCAGACGCCTGGGCGCTCCGGGAGAAAGGGAACTGGAGGGCAAGGGCGTCTACTACGCGGTGAAGACCAAGGCCGAGTTCCAAGGAAAGCGGGTCCTGATCGTGGGAGGTGGGGATAGCGCCGTGGACTGGGCCCTGAACCTTCTGGACACCGCTAAGGAGATCACCCTGATCCATAGGAGGCCCCAGTTCCGGGCCCACGAGGCCAGCGTAAGGGAGCTTTTCCAAGCACACGAGGAAGGGCGCCTTACCGTGCTTACCCCCTATGAGGTACGGCGGATCGAAGGGGATACCCAGGTGCGCAAGGCGGTGGTTTTCCACAACGGGACCCAGGAGGAAAAGGAACTTACGGTGGACGCCGTGCTGATCCTGGCGGGCTACCTCACCAAGCTGGGTCCCCTGGCCAACTGGGGGCTGGAACTGGAAAAGAACAAGATCAAGGTGGACACCACCATGGCCACCAGCATCCCCGGGGTCTACGCCTGCGGCGACATCGTCACCTACCCCGGGAAGCTTCCCTTGATCGTGCTGGGTTTTGGCGAAGCTGCCATCGCCGCCAACCACGCCGCCGCCTACGCCAACCCCGCCCTCAAGGTAAACCCTGGCCACTCCTCGGAAAAGGCCGAGGAGAAGGCCCCTGCCTAAGGGTCCCCCCTGGTGTATTCCCAGACCCCGGGCTATTCCGGGGTCACGCTTTGCCCTAAGATGAAAGCATATGCGGGTTGCCCTTTTCATTGACGGGTCGTACATGTACCTGGCCACCAAACGCCTGGGTTGGAACGTGGACCACCGCCGGGTCCTGACCCAGTTCGCCACCCCGGAGCAGCTTTACAACGCCTTCTACTACGTGCCCATCACCGACCCCGAGGACGAGCGTCAGCAACGCTTCATCGACGCCTTGGTCTTCATGGGCTACACGGTGCGAAGCCGCTTGGTGCGGGGGGAAGCCCGGTTTGAGGCCATGATGGCCACGGACCTCCTCACCACCGCCCCCCGCTGGGACCGGGCCATTGTGGCCAGCGGTTCGGGAGATCTGGCCCACACCTTTGCCGCCTTGCGGGCCTTGGGCAAGGAGATCCACCTCCTTGGCGTGCACGAGCTGGCCGACCTCGAGCTCCGCAACCAGGCGGACCGCTTCCTCAACCTCCCCGAGTGGCGGGAGGTACTGGAGAGAACCCTGGGGGGCCGCCGCACCTACGGGGGCTATCCCGTGGAGGCCACGGTGGAGGTGCCCCCTGCCCCGGTGGAGGACGCCCAGTCCTGACCTATGCCCCTGGGCCCCTGGCTCGTGCTCCTGGCAGCGGGCCTTCTTTACCTTGCCCTTCCCATTCCTCCCACCCTACCTCCTTCCCCCAGCCTTAGGGACCTCCTCCCCTACCCAAGGGAGGAGCGGGAGGCTTGGGTGAGCCTCCACCTGGCCCTGAAGGCCAGCCTGCACCAGCTATTGGGGAAGGAGGCCGCCCGGGCTTACGACCGCCTCCTGCGCCTCGAGCTCAGAAACCAGGGCTCCGGCAAGCGCGCCGCCTACCCGGAACCCAAAAGCGCCCTCTTGGCGGCCAAGCGCTGGGTGGAGGCCATCGGTCAGGCCACGCGGGGCCAGAAGGTGGACCTAAAGGGCCTGCCCACCGCCCCCCACCACGTGCTTCCCCATGCCCGGGAGATCCGCGCCGCCGCCTCTGCCCTTGGCATCCCTTACGGGGTGCTGGCCGCCATTGTGGATAACGAACAGTACGGGGGAGACAAGGCCTTGGGGCTTTCCCGGGGGGTAAGGGAAGCGGCGGACGGCTTAGCCCAAGGCTTGGCCGAGGTCCAGGGCCACGCCCCCTTGAGCCGCACCCTGGGCCTAGCCCAGATGAGCTGGGAGGACGCCCTCAAGCAACGGGAACGCCTGCGCCTCTTCGGGGCCTGGGACCCAGCTAGGCCCTTCCCCACCACCGAGACCGAGGCCAGGAAAGCCTTGGAGGATCCCTACCTCAACCTCCTTTTCACCGCAAGCCGGCTTAGAGGCTACTTCAACGCCCTCCTCGGCCTCCCCCCGTGGGATACCCGTCTCCTGGAAGATCCCTGGCTCTACTACCTGGGTCCCGCCTGGCACAACCACCCCTTGCGGGCCCAGAACCTGGAAACCTGGGAGGACAGCTTCCATGGCTTCTTCAAGGGCCTCCTTTACCAGGTGGTCCTGGATGGACGCTGGCACCCGGAGGGGCACACCCTCCTTCCCCTTAAGGCCTGGGGACCTGGAGCCCAGCCCCCTGCCCCCTCGCCCCTCCCCACCCTCACACCCTAGATCCTTTCCATCCAGGGAAGGGGCTCCCCAGGAGGCAGCACCGGCCACCTTCCCTGCCGCACATGGCGGAAAATGGCCTCCACCGCCTTCTCCGCCTCCTCCACCCAGAGCTTGGGGTAAAGGGAGGTCTTGGCCAAAAACTCCTCCCGGTCAAAGACCTGGCAGGTATGGTCGGCCTGGCAACGCACATCCAGCTCGAGGTCGTACTGGCGAAAACCCCTTCCCGTCCACTCCGCCGGGGTTTGCACGTTCCAGTAATACTCCAGTACCCGCCCCTCCCTCACGTCCGGCCCTCCGGAGTACCAGGCCCCAGGGAAAAAGGCCACATAGGCGTCGTGGTCCAGCACCACCACCTTCCCCTTGGCCACGTGGTGAAAGGTCCCCCCTTGCGGCAAAAGGGTTAGGACCCCTTCGGGCCTCACCTCCACCACCCGGGCTTCCCAGAAGTAGTGGAGGACATCCCCGGGAAACTTCCAAAACTCCACCCGGACGCCATCCCCAGGGGCAAGGGGCCAATCCATATCCCCTCCAGGCCCGGCTTTCGGCCAGACGGCGCCCCAGACCGCCCGGGATCCGGGGCTGGGAAAGGCCGGGCCTACTTCTTGGTGCTGATGCCCAGGACCTTATAGAGGGCGCAGAAGCCGGTAACCGCCGTGAAGAGGAGGACCACCCCCACGATCCCCAGGATCCAGTTCCAGGGGGATGCCGACTGGAAGGCGAAGTAGAAGAGGACCAGGGCCAGGATAAAGCGAATCACCCTATCGGTGGTGCTCTCGTTTACCGTCATGGCTCACCTCCACCCTTTACCCTACACCCACCGGGCCTGGGATATCTAGCCCAATCCCACCCTCTATGCTAAGATGGCTTTCTGGCAGGGGCCGTTAGCTCAATCGGTCAGAGCGGCCGGCTCATAACCGGTTGGTTGCAGGTTCAAGTCCTGCACGGCCCACCAGCCGAAGTTGGGCACGAATCCCGCCCCCTAAAGGGGCGGGAAAACGGTTTTTACGGCAAGCGTCCGGCAACGCCCCGAGGGGCTCTACCTCTGGCAAAATGAATCTAGCTATGGATGCCCTACAAGCCTTTCAAACCCTGGACCTGCGCATCGGCCGCATCCTGAAAGCAGAGCCCCACGAAAAGGCCCGCAAACCCAGCTACAAGCTTTGGATCGACCTCGGGCCCCTAGGGGTCAAGCAGAGCTCCGCCCAGATCACCGAGCTTTACCGCCCCGAGGACCTGGTGGGCCGCCTGGTGGTGTGCGCGGTGAACCTGGGAACCCGCTCCATCGCGGGCTTCCCTTCCGAGGTCCTGGTCTTGGGGGCTAAGGATGCGGTGGGCCGGGTGGTCCTCTTGACCGCGGAACGGGAGGTACCCCTGGGGGAAAGGGTCTTCTAACGGGTCCGGGTCACCTTGGTGAGGTGCCGGGGCCGGTCCGGATCCAGGCCCCGGGCCCGGGACAGGGCCTCCGCCTTTGGGTAGAAGGCCTGGGCCAGGAAAAGGGGGGTGACCTCGGGCTCGGAGGCCAGGGGAAGGGCCAGGGGGGAATCCGCCAGGGCCAGGGCATCGGGTTCCGGGGAGAGGATGAGGAGGTGAGCCCCCTTGGCCTTTAGCCCCTCCAGGGTGGAAAGCAGGGAATCCAAGGCCTCATCCCTTTGCACCAAGGCCAGCACCGGAAAGCCGGGCTCCAGAAGGGCCTGGGGACCGTGGAGGAACTCCGCCGCCGAGAACCCCTCCGCGTGAAGCCCCGCCACCTCCTTGAGCTTCAGGGCCGCCTCGAGGGCCACAGGGTACGTGAACCCCCTCCCCAGGACGAAAAGGTTCTCCGCATCCTCCAGGTAATCCAGCTCCCCCGAGGCCTCCAAGGAGCGGTGTAGGGCCTCAGGGAGGCTGGGAAGGACCTGGCGCAGGTGGGGTTCCTCCACCAGGTGGGCCAGGAGGTGGAGGGTGGTGGCCAGCATGGCGAGGAAGCTCTTGGTGGCGGCCACCGCCTTCTCCTCCCCGGCATGGAGGGGAAGGATCACCTCCGCCATCTGGGCCAGGGGGCTTTCCTCCCGGTTCACCAGGGCCACAGTGAGGACGCCTTGGGACCGGTAGGCGCTTACCGCCTCCAAAAGGTCGGGGCTTTCCCCGCTTTGGCTGTAGGCAAGAAGGAGCGAGGGAACGGGCACCCGGGGCCTGGCCCGGTAAAGGGTAAGGATGGAAGGCGCCAGGGAGAGGACCGGCCACTCCAGGCGGGCCTCGAGGAGGTACTTGGCAAAAAGGGCTGCGTGATCGGAACTCCCCCGGGCCACGGTCAGGGTGAGGGCCGGAGGACGCTTCCTCAGGAATCTGGCCAGGCTCCTCACCTCCCCCTCGTTCTCCCTAAGGAGGCGCGCTATGACCTTAGGAGCTTCCTCCGCCTCGGCGCGCATCCAAGAGGCCATGGGTCCACTATAGGCCAGGGGAAGTTCCCCTGGCCACCTGGTCCTTGCCAGAGGGTAGTGGTATACTTCCACGGATGGACCGCATCGTCATCCGGGGGGCACGGGAGCACAACCTCAAGAACATCAGCCTAGAGCTCCCGCGGGGCAAGTTCATCGTCATCACCGGGGTTTCCGGCTCGGGCAAGAGCACCCTGGCCTTTGACACCATCTACGCGGAGGGGCAGCGGCGCTACGTGGAAAGCCTCTCCAGCTATGCCCGCCAGTTCCTGGGGGTCATGGACAAGCCCGAGGTGGAGAGCATCGAGGGCCTCTCACCTGCCATCTCCATCGACCAAAAGACCACCAGCCACAACCCCCGTTCCACCGTGGGCACGGTGACGGAGATCCACGACTACCTCCGCCTCCTCTATGCCCGCATCGGCACCGCCCACTGCCCGGAATGCGGCCGCCCCATTGAGAAGCAGTCCGCCAGCGAGATCACCGACCGCCTCCTGAGAAACCCCCCGGGCACCCGGGCCATCCTCATGGCCCCCTTGGTGCGGGGGAGGAAGGGGGAGTACCGCAAGCTTTTCGGGCAACTCCTGAAGGAGGGCTACGCCCGGGTGCGGGTGGACGGGGTCATCTACCTCCTGGAGGAGGCCCAGAACCTCAACCTGGAAAAGTACGAGAAGCACGACATCGACCTGGTGGTGGACCGGGTGGTCCTTAAGGAGGAGGAACGCCCCCGCATCGCCGAGGCGGTGGAGCTTGCCCTCCTCAGGGGCGAGGGGCTTATGCGGGTCCTTTACCCGGATTCCGGCCAGGAAGAGCTCTATTCCGAGAAGTTCGCCTGCCCCGAGCACGGGAGCGTCCTGGAGGAGCTGGAACCCCGCATCTTCTCCTTCAACGCCCCCTACGGGGCCTGCCCCGCCTGCTCGGGCCTGGGATACAAACAGGAGTTTGACCCTGAGCTCATCGTGAATCCCGAGCTCTCCCTGGCCGAGGGGGCCATCCTGCCTTGGGCCCGGGGTAGGGACACGGGGCGAAGCTACCTCTGGGACCGGCTTCGGGCCCTGGCGGAGCACCTGGGCTTCGACCTCAAAACCCCCTTCAAGGACCTGCCGGAAGAGGCCCAGCAAGCGGTGCTCTACGGCCTTCCCGAGCCCTTTGAGGTGGTCTTCCGCCGGGGAGGCAAGGAGACCTTCCGGGTGGAGGTCCACTACGAGGGGGTCATCCCCTGGTTGCAGAAGCGGTACCAGGAGGCGGAATCCGAAGGGGTCAAGGAGGTGCTGGAAAGCTTCATGTCGCAAAAGCCCTGCCCGGTCTGCGGCGGCACCCGCTACAAGAAGGAGGTGCTCTCCGTAAGGGTGGCGGGCAAGAACATCGCCGAGGTTTCGGCCCTGCCGGTTCGCGAGGCCCTGGAGTTCTTCCGGGACCTCGAGGCCCATCTCCCCCCCTTCCAGGCCCAGATCGCCCGCCCCATCCTGCGGGAAATCGTGGAAAGGCTGGGGTTTTTGGTGGGGGTAGGGCTGGACTACCTCACCCTGGACCGGGCCGCCAACACCCTCTCCGGAGGGGAGGCCCAAAGGATCCGCCTGGCCACCCAGGTGGGAAGCGGCCTCACTGGGGTGCTTTACGTGCTGGACGAACCCAGCATCGGCCTGCATCCCAAGGACAACCAGCGCCTCATCGCCACCTTGAAGCGCCTGCAGGGCCTTGGCAACACCCTGATCGTGGTGGAGCACGACGAGGAGACCATGCGGGCCGCGGACTGGATCGTGGACATGGGGCCGGGGGCCGGCATCCACGGGGGGGAGGTGGTGGCCCAAGGCCCTTTGGAGGAGATCCTCAAGTGCAAGAAAAGCCTAACCGGGGCCTACCTAAGGGGAGAGAAGCGGATCCCCGTGCCTAAGGAGCGCCGTAAGGGAAACGGCAAGTGGCTGGTCCTAAGGGGAGCCCGGGAGCACAACCTGAAAAACATCACCCTGAAAGTCCCCTTAGGCCGCTTCGTGGCGGTGACCGGGCCCTCCGGTTCAGGAAAGAGCACCCTGATCCACGATGTCCTCTACGCCGCCTTGGCGCAAAGGCTCATGCGGGCCAAGACCACCCCGGGGGCCTTTGATGCCCTGGAGGGCCTCGAGCACCTGGACAAGGTCATCGAAATAGACCAGTCCCCCATCGGCCGCACCCCCCGTTCCAACCCCGCCACCTACACGGGGATCTTTGACGAGATCCGCGACCTCTTTGCCAAGACCCCAGAGGCCCGGAAGAGGGGGTATGGCCCAGGCCGCTTCTCCTTCAACGTGAAGGGGGGGCGGTGCGAGGCCTGCGGGGGCGATGGCACGGTGAAGATCGAGATGCTCTTTTTGCCCGACCTCTACGTGCCCTGCGAGGTGTGCAAGGGCAAGCGCTACAACAAGGAGACCCTCGAGGTGAAACTAAGGGGCAAGAGCATCGCCGACGTTCTGGACATGACCGCCGAGGAAGCCCTGGAGTTTTTCCAGAACGTCCCCACCATCGCCCGCAAGCTCCAGCTCATGGTGGATGTGGGCCTAGGCTACATGCGCCTGGGCCAGCCCTCCCCCACCCTTTCCGGGGGCGAGGCCCAAAGGATCAAGCTGGCCACGGAGCTGGGCCGCAAGGCCACGGGCCGCACCCTTTACATCCTGGACGAGCCCACCACGGGCCTTCACTTTGACGACGTGGCCAAGCTTTTGGATGTGCTCCACCGTCTGGTGGACGCCGGGAACACCGTGGTGGTCATCGAGCACAACCTGGACGTGGTGAAAACCGCCGACTGGGTCATCGACCTGGGCCCCGAGGGAGGCGACCGGGGCGGGGAGATCGTGGCCGAGGGTACCCCGGAGGAGGTGGCCCTCACGGGAAGCCCCACGGGGGTTTTCCTGGCCAGAATCCCCGAGATCGCCGAGAGGCTGAAGGTGGCCGCAGACTAAGCCTTGGCCTTGGCGGATTTCCTGGAAACCCGGGCGGGCTGGCTTCGGGCCAGAATCCCCTCCAGGGCCAAGGACAGGGATTTTTCCACCTCTTCCCCGAAATCCCGGTTGGGGGTATAGGCCGCCCAGCGCAAGGCGGCCAGGAAGTAAAGGTCCGCCAAGGTACGGCCCATGCGCTCCAGGGAAAGGTCCTGCCGCACCACCCCCCTTTCCCGCAAGGGCTTCAGGATCTCGGCGATCAAATCCCCTAAAGGCAGGGCCATGAAGGCCGCCTTGGCCCGGACCGGATCAGGGTTTAAAAGCTCATAGAGGAGGGGCAGGAGGAGGTCCTTTTCCGCCTGGGTAAAGGCCGCAAGTCTCCCGAAGAGGAAGCGCAAGAGGGCCAGGGGATCCTCCCCCTGGGCAAGCCGGCGCCGCACCTCCTCCCGAAGCCCGGCCAAAAGGAGGCTTCCGTACTCCAGGAGGACCGCCTCCTTATAGGGGTAGTAGTTGAAAAAGGTGCCCCGGGACACGTGGGCGGCCTTGGCGATGTCGGTGGCGGTGGTTTCCCGAAAGCCCTGCTGGCGAAAAAGGGCCATGGCCGCCTGAAAGATGCGCTCCCGGCGGCGCTTTTTCTGATACTCCCTCACGGTCATGGGGGTAGTGTACTACCGTATAAACTCAAAGTTCAATCGCTTTTTGTGCCCAATCCTCTAGGGCCCTGAGCAAGGACAACCCCCCCAGGGTGGTATAGACCTTGGCCTCCCGGTGGAAGGGACCATCCGTCAGCTGAAAGCCCTGCCTGGCCAATGCCTGGGCCACCTCCCCCCTGGCCGCCACCCGGGAGGGGAGCCTACCCACCTCCGATAGGAAGAGATGGGCGTTAAACCCCACGAACACCACCTCAAGACCCTCCCACACCTCCTCCACAAAGGCCACGTAGGTGGCATCCTGGGCCATCCGGCTTGGCCTCCTGGCCCCAGGGATGAGGAGGGCCTTGGGGGGCGGGGCTGCCGGGAAGGCGTAGGTGGGGGTCCACACGGAACCCCCCAGGGCCGGGGTCCCCTTGCGACCCTTGGCCACGGTGTAGGCAGGGTATTCCAGATGGCGGGCGGCCTCGAGGGCCAAGGCCGCCTCCAGCTCGGAGAACTCGGGAAGGAGCAGAATGGCCAGCATTCCAGACCATTATGGCAGAAGGCGGTACAAAAAGGGGGCCACCTCCCTGCCCCATGGGGCAGTAGACATCCTGGCGAAGACCCCGGTGGGCCATTAGGGCAGGCCTTCCTTGGCCTCCTGGTACTCGGCCACCAGCCGGGCCACCACCTCCTTGGCGGAAGGAAGGTCCCGGATGAAGGCCACCCCGTGCCCCGCGGAATAGACCTCCTTCCAGGCCTTGCCCCCGCCCTGGCGGAAACGCTCCAGGGATTCCCGGAGGAAGTTGGCGGGCACCCCGGTGACCTCCGGGGTGTATTGGATGTCCTCGGGACTGGCCCTTAAAAGGGCTTCCTTGTACTCCAGGGGAGCCTCGGACTCCAGGGTGGCGATGAAGCGGGTGCCGATATAGGCCCCATCCCCCAGGGCCAAGGCGGCGAGGAGCTGCCTTCCCGTGGCGATACCCCCGGCGATGAGCACAGGTATCCCCAGCTCCTCCCTAAGCCAGGGCCCCAGGACAAAGGGGCTCACCACCCCCGCATGCCCCCCAGCCCCGCTGGCCACCGCCACCAGGGCATCGGCCCCAGCCTCCACCGCCTTTCTCCCGTGCCTTAGGCCCACCACATCGCACCAGACCACGCCGCCATAGGCCTTGACCCGCTCCACCACCCGGGTGGGGTCTCCCAAGGAGGTAACCACCAAGGGCACCCTTCGCTCGGCCACCGCCTCCAGGTCCTCCTCGAGGCGGGGATTGTCCTTCAGGATGAGGTTCACCCCGAAGGGAAGCCCCGGGGGAAAGGTCTCCAGGAATTCCCGAAAGCCCGCGTGGGTGCGGAAGTTGAGGCTGGGGATCACCCCGATGGCCCCTGCCTCAGCCACCGCCTGAAGCAGCCTGGCCCCAGAAACCAAGAACATGGGGGCAGCCACGATGGGGTACCGGATACCCAGCATGCGGGTGATGGCGGTCTCCATGGGGAAGATTTTACCGGGTTCAAGCATAACCGTGGCCTAACATCCTCCTTTCCCTAGGCCTGCGGCTTGGGACGGCCCTCCCTTTACGTGGACTCCAACCCCTTCCGGCGCATCTCCCCCCAGACCCCCCGCTTCCGCCACACCTGGAAGGTGGCGAGAAACCGCTCCCAGGCCAGGATCTGGCGGTAGCCCAGGCCCTCGAGGACCGCCAAAAGAAGGAGCGCCAGACGATCCCTGAGCCGGGGATAACGCTTGAGGAGCAAGGTCTCCATGCCCACCGCCAGCTGGGAAAGAACCACCCCATAGGCCACGGCCAGGAGAAAGAAGAGGAGGGCAAACTCCGCGTTGAAGAGGCCAAGGAGGTAGAAAACCGGGAAAAGCACATACCCCAAAACCTCCACCACCGGGGCCAAGGCTTCAAACAGGAAGAAATACGGCATGGCCACCAAGCCCAAACGACCGTACCGCGGGTTAAAAAGCATGGTGCGATGGTTCCAAAGCACCTCCCAAAGCCCCCGGTGCCAACGGTTCCTCTGCTTCCTTAGCGTGGCCCAGTCCGCGGGCACCTCGGTGTAGCAGATGGGGTCCGGGGTGTACACGATACGGTACTCCCGCCCCTCCTCCCGGGCCCGGCGGTGCAGGCGCACCACCAGCTCCATATCCTCCCCCACGGTGTCCGTGCGGTACCCCCCGACCCTTAAGGCCTCCTCCCTGCGGAAAAGGCCAAAGGCCCCCGAGATGATGAGCAGGGCCCCCATGGCGCTCCAACCTGCCCGGCCCATGAAGAAGGCCCGGGCGTACTCCACGATTTGTACTTTCTCCAGAAAGCCTCGGGGAAGGTGCAAGGTCTCCACTATGCCCTCCCGCACCACCGCCCCGTTTAGGGGCCTTAGGGTTCCCCCCACGGCCAGGACCCGGTCGTCTTCCAGGAAAAGCCGGCTGGCCCGCAGGAGGGCCTGGGCATCCAGGAGGCTATCCGCGTCCACGGCGCAGAAGAGGGGGTAACGGGCCAGGTTGAGCCCAGCGTTTAGGGCATCCGCCTTGCCCCCATTCTCCTTGTCCACCACGATGAGGTTGGGGTAGACCAGGGAGCGGTAGACCGCCCGCACGGGCTTGGTGGCAAGCGCCCGACGGTAGACCCATTCCACCTCCACCAGGCGGAAGGCCTCCTTAAGCACCTCGAGGGTCCGGTCCTTGGGCCCATCCGCCACCACGATCACCTCAAATTCCGGATAATGCAGGGCTAAAAAGGAGCGCACCGAGTGGGCAATGGTCTTCTCCTCGTTGTAGGTGGGCACCAGTATGGAGACGGGCAGGTAGGCCTCCCGCTCCAGAAGGTCCTTCAGGGATAGTTCGGAAAGCTCCCGGGCATAGCGGGCCACCATCCCTAAGCCGAAAAAGGCGAAGAGGGCATAAAAGAAATTCAGAAAGGCGAAGTACCACAGGACCACCACCTGGTACAAGAACAGAAAGTCTAGAAAAAGGTTCACGCCGCCTCCCGCAACACCTGCTGGGCCATGGCCCGACCAAGGGGGTCAGGGTGGCCTTCCGCCGCCCGGGCCAGGAATCCCTTGTCCATCAGCAAAAGCCCCTCCGCCGCCGCCCGGCGCACGTAAAAGGAGGGGTCGGAAAGCGCCTTCCACAACGCCCGCTGGGCCAGCTCATTCCCCAAAAGGGCCATGAGCCGGGCGGCATGGACCCGCAAAAATTCCTGCTCATCCTGCAAAGCTGCCAGCAAAAGCCCCTCGTACCCCTTGGGTGGGTGGCGCATGCGGTAAAGGGCGCGCATGGCCGCAGCCCTAAGCTCGGCATCCCCCTGCTCCAAGAAGGGAAGAACCCTTTCCGCAAGCGAGAGAAGCTTGAGCCGGCCAATGGCCTCCAGGGCCGCCCACACTTCCTCCCTGCCGCCCCGGGAAAGGAAAGCCTCCACCACGGGTGACGCCCGCTCTTCCAGGAGAAGGAGCACCTCCAGGAGGGCCCCTCGGGGCAGGCCCGCCTCGAGGAGGGCCTCCGCCAGCCGTCCAAGCCCCTCCCCCTGGGCCACCCGGGCCCCAGCCCGGGCCGCTCCTAGCCGTAGCACGGGATCCCGATGGGAGAGGTAAGGAAGGATAGCCTCTAGGGTTTCCGGCAAGCGGGCCTGGGCCAGGGCATCCAAGGCCTCCAGCCGGGCAGGCTTGGAGGCCCACCGGCTTTTCAGAAGGCGGATCCAGTAAGGACAAGCCTGGCGGAGCCAGTCGGCCACCCGCTCGGAAAGCTCCCCCTTGAGCATCTCCCGTAGGCTCAAAAGGGCCTCGAGGGCCGGACGGGGCCAGGGAAGGGGCGGAGGCGGCCCACCGTTGAAGAGGGCCTCGGTGAACCGGCCCAGCCATTCCTCATAGGCCTTCCGGTCCAGACCCTCCTTGCGGGCGGTGTAGGCGTGGTAGAGCAGGATGTAGGCGGAAAGCACGCTTAGGGCCACTCCGGTAAGGACCAGGGCCTGGAAAAGGGCCCGGTAGGCCACAGGGGAACCAAACAGGCCAAAAATCCGCCCCGAGAAGGCCACCACCAGACCCCCCAGGGCCAAGGCCTCCAGGAGAACCACCAGCACCACCAGGAGGGCATAAAGCCGCTCACCCCGCCGCCACATAGCGCTCCAAGCGCTTCACAAGTTCCCCAGGGCTGAAGGGCTTGGTGAAGTACTCCTGGGCTCCCAGGGCCTGGGCCTCGGCCACGCTTCGCTCCTGCTTCAGGCCGGAAAGGACCAGGACGGGGGTGTCCCTCTTCAACTCCCTCCTTAGGTAGCGCAAGAGATCCAGGCCCGAGCCACCGGGCAGGTTGATGTCCAAAACGATGGCATCCCAATCCTGCGCCAGGGCCGCCTTTGCGGTGGGATAATCCCTGGCCAGTTGGAACCGGTACCCTTCCCGCCCTAGGGCCAGCTCCAAGACCCTGGCCACGGTAGGATCGTCCTCCACCACCAAGACGCGGGCCACGCCTCCATTCTAAATACCCCACCCCCCGCCGAAACCTAGGGCCAAGGGAGGAAAAGGAGATCATCGTTGAGCTAAGGAAGTCCTTCTAGCAAAGCTTTCACCTCCGGGTCGGGGTTCCTTCTAAACTCCTCCACAAGAAGCCTTCTGGCCTCCTCCACCTTCCCTTGCTCCAACAGGGCCTTGGCCAGGGTAAACCGGGCCAGGGGGTAAGAGGGCTCCACGGCCAGGACCTGCCGGGAAAGGAGCTCCGCCTCCTTAGCCCGCCCCAGGGCCAGGACCACCTCGGCAAGCCCCCAGCGGGCATCCAGGTTCCCTGGGTCCTCGGCCAGAACCAGGCGGTAGCTCTCCTCCGCCTCCCCAAAGCGCTTCATGTGGTAAAGGAGCCTGGCGTAACGGACCCGGATGTCGGGGCTATCCAAAAGGGCCAGGGCCTTCTCGTAAAGGGGCTTGGCCTCGCCGTGGCGGCCCTGCAGGTAAAGGGCGAAGGCCAGCTCGCCCCAGGCCTCCGCGTCATCCGGGAAAGCGGACACCGCCCGGCGCAAGAAGGCTTCCGCTCCCGCTCTATCCTGGGGTAGCCTCCTCTTGCCCTCGTAGAAGCTTTTCCGCTCCCGGAAGGGCACGGGATCAGAGGGGTAACCCTCGAGGCCCACCTCATCCAAGGCCATGGCCCGCACCTGGCTCAGGCGGTCCGCCTGGGGTAGGTAGCGGAAGAGGTTGCCCTCCACCCGGGCGGCAAGGACCACCTTTTCCCCACTCCGCACCTCCACCCGGAAAGCCCGGGTCCCCTCGGGGCCCAAGAGGCGGAAGACCACCTCCCCCTCAGGACCCGGCACCGGGCGCACCAAGGGGGCAGGGAGAAGCTTCCGCCTAACCTCCGTGCCCAGTACCGCCCCTTCTCCGGCGGGAAGCGTTTCCTCTCCCAAGGCCACCCTCCCCCGGTAAAGGGAGATCCGGGCCCCGCCCTCCCGGGAAAGGCGCAAGTGAGTCCCGGTGGGCCGCACCTGGCCCTCTGGGGTGGAAAGCGCCAGGGGAAGGGGCTTCTCCCGCACCGCCTCCACCCCTCCCCTTTCCAAGCGGACCTCCACCCTATTCCCCCCGCCCCAAAGGCTCCGCCAACGCCGGGCCTCCCCTTGGGCCTCGGGGCTAAAGGCCAGCTCCAGCCCGGGAAGCCGCACCACCTCCCCCGCCGGCACCCGGCCAAAGGCCTGGGAACCCAAGGGGGCGGGGAAGAGGGGCAGGCGGGCCAGGGCGATGAGGGCCACCATCAGGAGGAGAAGCCTTCCCACCGGGGCCCTTTGGCCTGGCCGAGGCCTGGGCAACAGGAGAAGGAAGGTGCTTCCCCGGCCTAAACGGCTTCTTAGACGCACCTCCCCCCCGTGGGCCTCGAGGACCCGCTTCACCAGGGCAAGCCCAAGCCCCGTCCCCTCCACCTCCCCCCGGGTGGAGGCCCGGTAGAAGGGCTCAAAAACCCTTTCCTGCTCCTCCTTGGGGATGCCGGGGCCGGTGTCGGAAACCGCGATGCCGTACTGCTCCGGACCCACCAGCAGGCGCACCGCCACCCGCCCCCCTTCCGGGGTGTACTTGATGGCGTTGTTGACCACGTTGAGCACCGCCTGGTACAGCCACTCCGGATCCCCAAAGACCCAGGCCTCCCCCTTGGGCAGGACCAGGCGCAAGGCAATGCCCTTCCTTCGGGCCAGAGGCCGCATCTCCTCCGCTGCCCGCAACAGGAGGGCCTTCAGATCCACCCGCTCGCCCTTAAGGCGAACCCCCTGGCCCAGGCGCAGGTACTCCCTGGCCTTGTTGAGGAGGTCTTGAATCCGCCGGGCGCTCTTCTCGGCGATGGAAAGCAGCTCCTTGGCCTCTTCTGGCAAGCCCTCGGTCTCCAAGGTGAGCTCGAGGGCCCCCAGAACGCTCATGAGAGGGTTTTTGATCTCGTGGAGGAGGAGGCCAAGAAGCCTCGAGGTTTCCTCCTGGCTTTTGAGGAGGGCCAGCTCCCTCTCCCGAAGCTCCAAAACCTCCCGGAAGACCCTAAGGAGAAGGCGAAGCGCCTCCCTTACCTCTGGGGAAGGCGGCGGCCCCTCCCAGTAAAGGGCAAGATCCCCCTCCTCCCAAAGCTTCTCCCCCCTCAGGGGGCCTTCGGGAAGGACCTCCCCCCGGAGAAGGACCCGCACGGGGTAGCGGCGGAGAAGCTCCGCCACAAACCCCAGGTCGGCGGGTGGGGCTTTTACCATCGGGATAAGGTTACTCCAAGGGTTTGAAAACCCTGTGAAAGGCTAGGGCCTTGGGGCCATCACCACCAGGAGGAGGGCCGGGTTAGCCGACTCGTTCCGCACCCCGTGGGCTTCTCCCGCACGGGCGATGGCCGCCATCCCCGGGGCCAAAAGGGCCTCCTCGCCTCCCACGTGCACCACCACCTCCCCTTCCAACACGTAGTACACCTTATCGGAGCCCTCGTGGGCGTGCACCTTCTGGGCCTGGCCCGGAAGAAGGGCATACAGGTCAAAAAACATCTTGTCCGAGGAAAAGACGGGGATCTTCGCCACCTTCTCTGGGTTGTACTGCACCAAACTTTTCAGGTCCTTGATCTCCATGCCCTCAAGTCTACTTGACGGGAAGGAGGTGGCGCACTACACTAACCTTTGCGCGCCGGGGAGTAGCGCAGCCTGGTAGCGCACACGCTTGGGGTGCGTGTGGTCGTCGGTTCAAATCCGGCCTCCCCGACCAAAAGCCCCCGCCCACATGGGCGGGGTTCAGCTTTAGGGGGTCCAGGCTACCCGCCCTGGCCATGCCAGGGCGGAGGCTTTACGCCCGGCCCACGGTGCCCATCAGCTCAAACTTCTCCCGAATGACCTGTTTCAGGTAATCCCGGCCTTTGCCGATGATCTTCCGGGGGTCAAACTCCTTGGGGTTTCCCACCACCACCTCACGAATCCCCAGGGTCATGGCCAGGCGCAGGTCGGTGTCGATGTTGATCTTGGCGATACCGTTGGGGATAGCCTTGCGGATGTCCTCGTCGTGGATGCCCGTGGCCTCCTTGAGCTCAGCCCCCGTGGCCAAGAGCTTCTCCTTAAGCCAGGTGGGCACCCCGCTGGCCCCGTGGAGCACCAGGGGGATATGCACCCGCTTGCTGATCTCCTCCAGGCGCTTGTGGTCGATGTAGGGCCGGCCCTTCCCCTTGTAGGCCCCGTGGCTGGTGCCGATGGCGATGGCCAGGTAGTCGATCCCCGTCTCCGCCACGAAGCGTTCCGCCTCCTCGGGGTCGGTGAGGAAGGCCTCCGCCTCAGAGACCTGGATGTTGTCCTCGATGCCCTGGAGCCGGCCCAGCTCCGCCTCCACGCTCACCCCCACCGCATGGGCTGCCTCCACCACCTTCTTGGTCTCGGCCACGTTCTCCTCAAAGGGGTGGTGGCTGGCGTCGATCATCACGCTGGTGAAACCCGCCCTCAGGGCCTGCATCACCATCTTGAAGTCGGCCCCGTGGTCCAGGTGCAGGACCACGGGCACCTTGGTGCGGCTGGCCATATCCCTCACCAGGTTGGCCAGGTTCTCCATCCCCGCATACTTCCGGGCCCCGTCGGAAACCTGGATGAAGACCGGGGCCCTTAGTTCATCGGCCACCTCGAGGATGGCCTGGGTGATCTCCAGGTTGTTGGTGTTGAAGCTGGGAACCGCATAGCCTTCCCGCCGCGCCTTATCCAAGACTTCCTTACCGATCACCAAGGGCATAGAGCACCTCCTTTAACTCCTTCAGGTTATCAGCCACGGGCCGTTTGTTGAAAAGGGCGCTTCCCGCCACGGCCACGTCCGCACCTGCCCGGTACACCTCGGCCACGGTATCCCGGTTCACACCCCCATCCACCTCGATGAGGCAGGAGGGATTTAGCCTATCCCGCATCTCCCTGAGGCGGCGAAGCCTTCCCGTGGAGGTGGGGATGTACCGCTGCCCTCCAAACCCCGGGTTCACGCTCATGAGCAGGGCCAGATCCAGCTCGGGCAAGAGGGGTTCGAAGGCCTCGAGGGGAGTGGCGGGGTTAAGGGCAAGCCCCGCCTTCTTCCCCAGCTCCTTCACCTTCTGCACCGCCCGGTGGGCGTGCAGGGTGGCCTCGAAGTGCACGGTGATCACGTCAGCCCCCGCTCGGGCAAAGTCCTCCAGGTACCTTTCCGGCTGCACGATCATCAGGTGCACGTCCAGGGGCAAGGAGGTTACCCGCCGCACCGCCTCCACCAGAAGGGGGCCGAAGGTGAGGTTAGGGACGAAGACCCCGTCCATCACGTCCAGGTGGATCCAGTCCACCCCCGCCGCCTCGGCCTCCTCGATCTGGTCCTTCAGCCTCGCCAGGTCCGCCGTGAGGATGGAGGGTGCAAACTTGAGCATCCTTTTCCCCCTAGGCCACCCGCAGGTGTCCCCGCTCGATGGCCAGCTCCCGCATCTTAACCAGATAGTAGGCGATGATGAGCTGGGTCAGGGCCAGGGGGTAGCTCTGGCCAGTCTTGTCCAGGAAGGTACCCACCAGGCTGGGGTCGAAGTGCTCCGCATGATGGCCTAGGTGGTCCCAGATTATGCGCTCAAAGGCCAAAGCCTGCTCGGGGGTCACGTTGCCGGTAATGTCCAGGATGTCCGCCTCCTTGCGGGTTTCCAGGCGGATCAGGGCCTCGTCCTCGTAGGCGGAGTGGAGGACCTCGGAAAGGTCCAGGCGAGGGAGGGTGTGCTTGAGGGCGATCCTTACGTTCAGGGTGCTGGGGTTTTCCGGGTTGTAGCCTGGGGGGCGGTAAAAGCGCACCACGATGTCCGCGTGCTCCTTCTGGGGCCAGATGAAGGCCCGAGAGTCGGGCATGCGCCTTTCGATGTCGGCGATAACCTCCTCCGGGGTATACCCCCGCTTGGCCACATCCCGCTTTACCTTCCATTCCCGCCTTAGCTCCTCCTCGGGGTCCAAGTAGACGGTGAGGTGGTAGCGGCTCCTCAAGGCCGGGGAAAACAGGGTAAGGAGCCCCTCGAGGATCACCACCCGGGGCACAAGCCGCCCCTCCTCCTCCACCGCCCGGGGGGCAGGGATGTAGACCGGCGGATCAAACGTACCCGTGGAGTGGTTGTACACGGGCTTCAGGATGGGCTCTCCTTCGGCGAGAAGCCTTACATGCTGCTCCATGATGTCCATGTAGTTGCACTCGGGGTTCAAGGGGGTGATGCCCAGCTCCTTGCGCTGCTTGCGATCATACTTGTGGTAGTCGTCCACGCAGATGTTGGTGGTGCGCTCCTCACCCAGAAGCCGGGCGATCCCTGCGGAGATGGTGGTCTTTCCCGCCCCCGAGTCTCCGGCAATCCCTAACATGAAAGGCCTATGGGGCATCTTCCTCCTCCTTCTCCTCCCTAAAAACCGAGCTGGCGTAAATGTCGTCCGCGGTGATGGTCATGAGCTCCTCTGGGGTCACCGGCCCCGCCTTCTGGTATAGGCGGTAGGCCTGCCTGAGCTTGAAGCGGTCCAGGGCGTTGCGCACGCTCCGGGCGTAGGCGAAGTTGGGAAGGCGCATGCGGCGTTCCAGGTACTCCATGAAGGCCTTTTCCGCCTCCTCGGTGAAGCGGTAGCCCTGCTTCTCCAGCATGAGCTTGCCGATCTGGAAGAGCTCCTCGGCGCTATAGGGGGGAAACTCAATGTGGTGGGCGATGCGGGAGCGCATCCCCGGGTTCAGGGCAAAGAACTCCTCCATGCGGTCCTTGTAGCCCGCCAGGATCACCACCAGGTCCTCCCGCTGGTTCTCCATGACCTGGAGGAGGATCTCTATGGTTTCCTGGCCGTAGTCCCGCTCATTTTCCGCCCGGTAGAGGCTGTAGGCCTCGTCAATGAAGAGCACCCCCCCCATGGCCCGCTTCAGGACCTCCTTGGTCTTGGGGGCAGTGTGGCCGATGTACTGGCCCACCAGGTCGTCGCGGCTGGCCACCACCAGGTGGTCGCGGCGGATGTAGCCCAGCTTGTGCAGGATGGTGGCCATGCGCATGGCTACGGTGGTCTTCCCCGTGCCCGGAGGACCCACGAAGGCCATGTGCAGGGTGGGGCGGTCGGCGGTAAGCCCCAGCTCCCGGCGGAGCTTGTCCACGGAGAGATAGGCGGCGATCTCCCGGATCCGCTGCTTGACAGGCCGAAGGCCCACCAGCTCCCGATCCAGGGTTTCCAGAACCGCTTCGATCTCGGGGTTTTTGACCACCGCCAGGTTTTGGCCTTGGGTTTCCTGCATGGCCCTCCTTAGGGTTTTGGGAATGGGCCCCGGCCAGGGCCGGGGCCCCTAGATCCCGGGGTTTACTCCTGGTAGCGCTCGCCCTCTGGCCTCATGGTGGCGTAGGCCTCGAGGGTGTACTTGAGCCTGCGGCCATCGCTCCAAAGCTGCCGGTGCAGGCGGAAGCCGGGCTCCTTCTTGGGCCGATGAGCGATGAAGGAAACCCTTTGCGCCTGCCACATGGGGGAGGGGTCGTAGCCGTTGATCTTGATGTAGTGGTTGGGGAAGGCCTCGCGGCATTTCTGGAACTCGTACATGGCCGCCGCGGCATCCTCCAGGTCAAACATGGGCAGGCCCCACATGTTCCAGTAGACGTTGTAAGGGCTGGGGTCATCGGTGTACTCAATGGAAACCGCCCAGCCGTTCTTGATGATGTACTCAATCTGGGCCCGGATCTCCTCATCCGTCAGGTCCGGCAGATAGGAAAAGGTACCTTGGGTAATCCGCATCTCGCTCAACTCCTTTCCTTAGCTGGTGGGCGTGGGAAGCACATCCGGGGTGTCGGTGGAGGCGAAGTCAAAGGTGACGCTACCCCAGGTATCCAAAGCCGCCGCCAGGGCCGGGGAATGCTGGGCCGCCTTCTTGAGGATCTCGGGGCCTTCCGCCAAGATGTCCCGCCCCTCGTTACGGGCCTTCACCATGGCCTCCAGGGCCACCCGGTTGGCGGTAGCCCCCGCCTGGATGCCCATGGGGTGGCCGATGGTGCCGCCACCAAACTGGAGCACCACATCGTCCCCGAAAAGGGAGAGGAGAAGGTGCATCTGGCCGGCGTGGATCCCACCGGAGGCCACGGGCATGACCGCAGGCAGGTAGGCCCAGTCCTGGTCAAAGTAGATGCCCTTCACAGGGTCCGCCTTAACGTACTGCTCCCTGAGGATGTCGTAGTAGCCCCGCACCAGGTTGGGGTCCCCCTCCAGCTTGCCCACGGCGGTGCCGGCATGGATATGGTCCACCCCCAGCATCCGCATCCACTTGGCCAAGACCCGGAAGTTGATGCCGTGGTTCTTCTGGCGGGTGAAGGTGGCGTGGCTGGCCCGGTGGAGGTGGAGGATCATGCCGTTTCTGTGGCACCAGTTGGAAACAGACTGCAAAGCGGTGTAGCCCATGGTGAGGTCTACCATGACGATGATGGAGCCGATCTCCTTGGCGAACTCCAGCCTTTCGTAGACGTCTTCCATGGTGGCGGCGGTCACGTTCATGTAGTGGCCCTTGCGCTCCCCCGTGACCTGCTCCGCCTTCATCACCGCCTCCTGGGCGTACAGGAAGCGGTCCCGCCAACGCATGAAGGGCTGGGAGTTGATGTTCTCATCGTCCTTGGTGAAGTCCAGACCCCCTGCCAGGGCCTCGTAGACCACCCGGCCGTAGTTCCTCCCCGAGAGGCCCAACTTGGGTTTCACCGTGGCCCCGAGGAGCGGGCGGCCATACTTGTTCAGCATGTCCCGCTCCACAGGGATCCCGTGGGGAGCCCCCTTGAAGGTCTTGAGGTAGGCCACGGGGATGCGGAGGTCCTCGAGGCGGAGGGCCTTAAGGGCCTTGAAACCGAAGACGTTCCCGATGATGGAGGAGGTCATGTTGGCAATGGATCCCTCCTCAAAAAGCGCCAGGTCGTAGGCGATCCAGGCGAAGTACTGCTCGGGGTTCCCCGGCACCGGCTCCACCCGGAAGGCCTTGGCCCGGTACCGGTCCAGATAGGTGAGGCGGTCCGTCCAGACCACCGTCCAGGTGGCGGTGGAGGACTCCCCGGCCACCGCGGCCGCCGCCTCCTCAGGCTCCACCCCGGGCTGGGGCGTCACGCGAAAGAGGGCGATGGTATCCGTGTCCTTGGGCTCGTAGTCAGGGTCCCAGTAGCCCATCTCCTTGTACTCCAGGACCCCTGCCTTGCTGTACTTGCCTTTTCCTGCATATCCTGCTGCCATCTCCACACCTCCTAATAGGCCACGGGGCTGATACCCCGAAGCTTTTCAAGTTGGTGCCAAGCCTCCACCTTCCTCAGGGTGCGGGTGGCTCCGCGGATCACCAGGCTCTCGGTCCAAGCCCGGCTTTCCCCATAGCGAACCCCCCTCAAGAAAGGCCCATCGGTGATGCCGGTGGCGGCGAAGTGGGTGTCCTCGGCCGAACAGAGTTCGTCCAGGGTATACACCCGATCCAGGTCATAGCCGGCATGCACCACATTCCAGCGCTCCTCCTCGCTTTGTGGGTCCAGGCGCATCTGCATCCCACCCCCCAAGGCCCGCACGGCCACCGCGGCGATCACCCCCTCTGGGGTGCCTCCGGTCCCCATGAGGACATCAATGCCCGTGTCGGGCAGGACCGCAGCCAAGGCCCCACCCACATCCCCGTCGGTCTGTAGGCTGATACGGGCCCCCGCCAGGCGGATTTCCTCGATGAGGCGCTGGTGCCTAGGCTTGTCCAGGACAAAGACCGTGAGCTCCCGCACCTCCTTCCTAAGGGCACGGGCGATCTCCTTCAGGTTGTCGGCCACGGAGGCCTTCAGGTCTATGGCCTCCTTGGCCTCAGGCCCCACCACCAGCTTGGCCGCGTAGAAGGCTGGGCCCGGGTTGAAGAGGGTGCCCTCTGGGGCTGCGGCGATCACGCTGATGGCCCCAGGGCGGCCCAGGGCGAGGAGCCTCGTGCCCTCCACCGGGTCCACCGCCAGGTCCCAGTAGGGACCTTCCCCTTGGCCCAAGACCTCGCCGTTATAGAGCATGGGGGCCTTATCCTTCTCCCCCTCCCCGATCACCACCCGGCCCCGGAAGTCCAGGCTGTTGAGAAGGAGGCGCATGGCCTCCACCGCTGCCTGGTCACCCCCTTCCTTATCCCCCCGGCCCACATAGCGGGCGGAGGCCAAGGCGGCAGCCTCCGTGGCCCGCATGAGGTCTAGGCCTAGGTTGCGTGTGGGCATAGCCATGCGCTTACCTTAGAGGGACGGTTTTATTATTGCAATCATATGTTTTTGGGCGTACCATAAGCCCATGCTCATATCTAAAAACGCTAAACTGCCCAACCCCGCTGCATTACGGGTCTTCGTCACGGTGGTGGAGGAAGGAGGCGTGGGCCGGGCCGCCCTGGCCCTGGGCATCACCCAGCCCGCGGTGAGCCAGTACCTGCGGAATCTGGAGGAGCAGGTGGGGCATCCCCTCTTTGAACGCCGGGGACGGCACCTGGTGCTTTCCCGGGTAGGGGAGGCCCTTTTGCCCGAGGCCAGGCGGGTAGTCCAAGCTCTGGAGGAATTCCAGCGGGTTTCCCAGGCCATGGGCCGGCTGGAACTGGGGGAGGTCACCTTAGGAGCCGCCACCACCATGGCCACCTACGTGCTCCCCCTTTTCCTCAAGGATTTTCACGACGCCCACCCAGGGGTGCGGGTTCACGTGGAAAGCGGTTCCTCTGAGCGCCTGGCTGAGCGGCTCCTCATGGGAGAGGTGGAGTTTGGCGTCCTGGAAGGGGTAGAACACTGGGAAGGCTACGAGCGCTATCTTTTCTACGAGGACGAGCTGGTCCTCATCGTGCCTCCCGACCACCCTTGGGCCGGACGGGAAATCATACCCCCGGAGTGGCTCAGGGAGGAAACCCTCATCGTGCGCAAGCCTGGTTCCATGACCTGGCGGGCCCTCGAGCGGGCCTTTGAGCAAGTGGGCTTGGAGCTGAACCCCACCTTCTACACGGACAACAACGAGGTTACCAAGCGCCTAGTGTTGGCAGGGGCTGGGGTGGGGATCGTAAGCCGGGTGGTGGTCCAGCCCAACCTGAAGGTGGGAAACCTCAGGGCCCTAAGGCTTTCTGCGCCCGTGGGGGAGATCCGCCGTTACTTCTGGCTGGTCCACCCCAAGGTGGTGGCCAACCCTGCGGCCCAGGCCCTCATCGCCCTGCTTCGCTCCTAGCGAGGCGCATGGCAAGGGCCAGGGCCACCACCATCAGGGAAAGAAGCCCCAGCTCTGCCAACACCGCCATGAAGCCGGGGTCCGCCAGGTCAAACTTCTCCACGGCCTCCGCCGTCAGAACCAGGATGCGGCGGATGGCAGCGATGAGCCCGATGACCAGGAAGGGGGTGGCCTCGAGGGTCCCCTCCTTGGCAAAGCGAAGGAGCGTGTAAAGGATCTCCGCCAGCATCAGCGCAAGAAGAACCCGGTCCAAAAGAGCCAAGGCCACCTCGTGGTAATCACCATGGAGAAGATGCCGGGTTCCTTCCACCAGGGTAGATAACAGAAGAACTGCCGCCCCGGCGGCGATGAGAAAGCCGGCAAACAGGTAGATTACCGTTTCCGTTAGCTGAAGGATCCGGTAAGCGTCCCGCTTCACCGCTTCAGTCTACATCGTTGAGGTAGGTGAAATCCCCCTGCTCCTCCAAAAACTTCTGCATCTCGTAAGGGGACCGGATCCCCTCCTCCCCTGGGAAAGGACCTTCCATCCAGTGGGGCTGGGCCTCCGGCGGCGGAGCCTGGAAGCCGTAGAAGTAGTAAAGAACCCAGTATCCATGGGCATCCTTCAGGACCACCGCATCCCCGTAGCCATCCTCCAGCACCCTCACTGCCTGCTTCCTGGCCTCCTGGTAGGGCATCTCTGAGTAGTCCATACCCACCTCCTACTTGGACTCGTTGATGAAGAGGGTGTAGCCGTTGTCCTCCAACCAGCGGGCCTGGTCGTAAGGGCTCAGAAACTCCTCGGGGGAAGGCCTAGGCCCCTCCACCCAGTCGGGGGTCTCCTCGGGGTCCGGGGCCCTGCGGCCGTACCAGCTGTAGAAGTAATAGAGGGCGTAGTACCCCCCTTCCCCCTCGAGGACCAATCCCTCCCCTATCCCATCCACCAGGACCTTCAAGGCCCTGGCCTCCGCCTCCCGGTGGGCTAGTTGCCGCATGGGATCTCCGTCATCACCAGATAGTCGGTGGTGATGCGATCCTTGGCCATGGGGCGGAAAACCGTATCGGCGAACTCCACGTGCAGGGGATGGTCCCGGTAGAAGGAGACCACCTCTGGACCCTCAAAGAGGATGGAAAGCCAGTAGCGGTAGCGGGCCCCCTCGGAAAGGGCCTCCCCGTAGCGAAGCCCACAGACCCCGGGGATCTGAAGCAGGACCTCCCTGGCCTTCCGCACCATCTCCCTAACCTCCTCCGGACTGGCCTCGGCGTTGAACACGATCAGGTGCTCCACCATCCTCTCACCTCCTCCAGGTAGGAGAGGTCCACCACCACCCTCTCCCCAAACCTCGGCCCCTGGAGCACAGGGGCCGGATTCTCAGGCTCCCCAAGATGGGGAAGAAGGGCCGTGGCCTCCCGGTAGTCCTGGTCCAGGGTGTAGAGGCTCGGGGTAATGAGCACGGGAAAACCCGCCCCCAGGGCGCTCAAAAGGCCATTGCGGGAGTCCTCCACCACCACCCCTTCCTCCGGGGCCAGACCCAGGCGCTCTTGGGCCAGCAGGTAGATGCCGGGGTCCGGCTTTTTCCTCTCCACCACATCCCCCGCCAGGGTCAAGGAGAACCAGCCGGAAAGCCCCGCCCCCTCCAAAAAGGCCTCGGCGTTTTCCGGGCTGGTGGTGGTGCACAGGACCAGGGCTACCCCCGCCTCCCGGGCCTCGGCCAGGAGGCGGCGCACCCCTGGCCGCAACCTGACCCCTTCCTCCCGCAAAAGCCTCAGGTAAAGATCCGTTTTGTAGCGGTGCACCTCGGCGATCTCCTCCCAGGAAAGCCTGGGCGCCCCAGGGGTTTCCTCCAAGGCCCGCTTAAGGCGCTCCTTACCCCCGGTGGTCCAAAGGAGGCGGGCGTAGGTTTCCTGGTCCCAGTAAAGGGGAAGGCCGAAGTGGGCGAAGGCCCGGTTGAAGGCCTCCCGGTGGAGTTCCTCCGTCTCCGCCAAAGTGCCGTCCAAGTCCCAAAGAAGGGCTTTCAGCTTCCCCACCATAACCGCATCCGGGCCATGGCCAAGTCCTTGAGGCCCTCCTTCATGGCCGCCATCAGGCCCAGGTAGTCTTCCGCCTCCACCTTCTTCAGGACGGAGGCCGCCTCGAGGGCCAAGTCCGCATACAGGTTGATCTTACGAATCCCCCCGGCCACCAAGGCCCGATACTCCTCCGGGCGGAGCCCCGAAGCCCCGTGAAGGACCAGGGGCACGGGAAGCTGGCCCAGCTCCTCCAAAAGGGGAAGGTTCAAACGCACTGGCCCCTTGTGCAGGCCGTGGCGGGTGCCGATGCTCACCGCCAAGGCATCCACTCCGGTTTCCTCCAGATAGCGCCTGGCCTCCAAGGGATCGGTGTAGGCCACGGGCTCGTGGGAAACCTCCCCCCCATAGCCTCCCGGCACCGCCCCCACCTCCCCTTCCACCGTGGCCCCATAGGCCCGGGCCACCTCCACCGCCAGGCGGGTCAGGCGGATGTTCTCCTCGAGGGGCAGGTGGCTTCCATCCAGCATCACGCTGGTGAACCCAAGCTTTAAGGCCTCCACCACCTCCCCTAGGCTCTCCCCATGGTCCAGGTGCAGGGCCACGGGTACCCGGGCCCCTTCCGCCAAGACCCTAAGCCCAGGGGCCAGGGCCCCTAGGGGTGGCCCCCCCAGGTGGGGAGCCACGCTGAGGATGACGGGAAGGCCCAGGGTTTCCGCACCCTCCAGGATGGCCTCCGCCCACTCCAGGCCCACCACGTCGAAGGACCCCACCGCCCGGCCCTTTTCCGGCAGAACCTCCCGCAAGGTGGCCAGCATCCCTCCCCCTACCCGCCAAAAACCATGCCCTCACCCCGCATCCCCAGGAAGCGGGGGACAACCCCATGCACGTCCACCCGGGCGCACTCGGCCACATCCTCCCCAAGCCCCACCCTCACCAGGGCCTTGGCGGCCTCGCTGGAGGCAAGGACGGGGAAGGGAGGGTTTTCCGCCAGGAAAAGGGCCAGCTGCGCCATCTCCCCCTCTGGGGAAAGACCCAGGGCCTTTAGGCGCTTTCCAATAACCCCGGCCGCGTACAGGTCGTCCAAGGCCATCTGGCCTTCCTTCCCCGCGCAAACCAGGTGCACCTCCTCCCCTATTTCCGCCGCCCTTTCCGCCACCGCCTGGGCGTTTTGCAAGGACCCCAAGAGGATATGCCTAGCCCCCATGGCGGCATGGGCTGCCCGGGTGCCGTTGGTGGTGGCCATGACCACGGTCTTCCCCACCACCCCATTCACCTCCCGGGGGGAGTTGCCCAGGTCAAACCCTTCCGGGGGAAGCCCCCCCACCTCCCCAGCCAGGATTTCCCCCTCCCGGCGCAGGGTCCGGGCCGCCTCCACCCCCGGGGCCAGGACCAGGGCCTTAGCCCCCGCCCTGAGGTACAAGCCCGCGGTGGTGGTGGCCCGGATCACATCCACCACTATGGCCGTTCCCCCGTACGCGCCGGGGCGGGGAAGGGGGTCCACCCTGAACCTCATAGGAGTTCTTCCAAAGCCCCCGCCACCCTCTCCGGGGTGAAACCCAGCTTCTCGTAGACCTCGGGGTAAGGGGCGCTGGCCCCGAAGCGGTCCAGACCCACCACCTTTTGGGCGTAACGTTCCCATCCCAGGGTAGCCCCCGCCTCCACCGCCACGGTGGGGAGGCCTGGAGGAAGCACCTCCCGGCGGTACTCCTCTGGCTGGGCGGCAAAGAGCTCAAAGGAAGGCAGGCTCACCACCCGCACCCGGCGGCCTTTCTCTGCCAGGAGAGCCCTGGCCTTTAGGGCCAGGTGCACCTCGCTTCCCGTGGCCACCAGGACCCCCTCAGGATCCTCCGCATCCTCCAGGACGTAGCCTCCTTTTAGGGCCCCTTTGGCCTTTTCCGGGGAAAGGAGGGGCACCGCCTGGCGGGTGAGGATCAGGGCCGTGGGACCCTCCTTGCGCCTTAGGGCCACCTGCCAGGCGTAGAAGGTTTCGTAGGCGTCCGCGGGACGGATCACCCAGAGGTTGGGGATGGCCCTAAGGCTCATGAAATGCTCCACGGGCTGGTGGGTGGGGCCATCCTCCCCCAAGGCGATGGTGTCGTGGGTGAAGACAAAGACCGTGGGGGTTCCCATGAGGGCCGCCAGGCGGATGGCCGGGCGCATGTAGTCGGAGAAGACCAGGAAGGTGCCCCCGTAGGCCCGGTACCCTCCGTGGAGGTTGAGGCCATTCAGGATGGCTCCCATGCCGTGCTCCCGCACCCCGTAATGGATATACCGTCCGGTGGGATTCTGGGGGGAGAAGTCCGCCATGCCCTGGGCCTGGGTGTTGTTGGAGGGGGTGAGGTCGGCGCTCCCGCCAAGAAGCTCAGGCATGCTGGGGGCAATGGCGTCCAAAGCCTTGCCGCTGGCCGCCCGGGTGGCCACGGGCTTGTCAAAGGCCGGGGGCTCTTCGGGAAGGGAGGGGAGTTCGCCCTTTAGGCGGCGCACCAGCTCCTGGTGGAGATCGGGATAGGCCCGGGCATAAGCCTCCATGAGCTCTTCCCAGGCTTCCTGCCAAGCCCTTCCCTTCTCCCGCATGTCCATGTGCCGGTAGACTTCCTCGGGCACCTCAAAGGGAGGGTAGGGCCAGCCCAGGTTTCTGCGGGTGGCCTCCACCGCCTCTGGGCCCAAGGGCTCCCCGTGGGCCTTGTGGGAGTCCTGCTTGGGGGATCCGTAGCCGATGTGGCTCCGCACGGCGATGAGGGAGGGCCTTTCGTCCAACTGGGCCAGGCGTACGGCTTGGCGGAGGGCCTCGAGGTCGTTGGCATCCTCCACCGCCAGGGTGTGCCATCCATAGGCCCGATAGCGCGCCAGAACGTCCTCAGTGAAGGCCAGGTCCGTGGAGCCGTCGATGGAAATATGGTTGTTATCCCAAAAGACAATAAGCTTGGAAAGTTTCCAGTGTCCTGCCAAGGAACTGGCCTCCCCGGAAACCCCCTCCATTAGATCCCCATCCGAGGCCAGCACGTAGGTGTAGTGGTTCACCACCTCGTAGCCCTGACGGTTGAACTCCGCAGCCAGCTTCCTCTCCGCCAAAGCCAGGCCCACGGCGGTGGAGATACCCTGGCCCAGGGGACCGGTGGTCACCTCCACCCCCGGGGTGTGGTCATACTCGGGGTGGCCCGGGGTTTTGGAACCCCACTGGCGGAAACGTTTGATCTCCTCCAGGGAAAGGTCATACCCCGTGAGATGCAAGATGGCGTAAAGGAGCATGGACCCGTGACCGGCGGAGAGGACAAAGCGGTCCCGGTTGGGCCAGGAGGGGTCCAAGGGGTTGTGGCGCATGACCTCGCGGTAAAGGAGATAGGCCAGGGGCGCCATGGCCATGGGCATGCCGGGGTGGCCGCTTTTGGCCTTTTCCACGGCATCTATGGCCAAAAACCGGATGGCGTTCACCGAAAGGGTGGTGAGGTCCTTGGTCTCGGTCATGTTGCCTCCAGGGTACGCCCCCGTGAAGGAGGGCACAAGCGGAGCCCGGGCGCACTACTATAAGACCATGCTTATGTAGAAGCCCGTTTCCCCCGGTGGGAAACTATACCTGTTTCCGACCCGGCCCTCCAGGGTAAGGTTTACGAGTGGCTTCGCGGAGGGAATGCGGATGCCCACCATCTTCCCGTGCGAGAAGACGCCCTCCCAAAACACCCCGGGCCCCAGGCGGGATCCGGGAAGTTTACGTACCCGAAAGCCCTTACCGGTCAGCACGGAAAACGCCTTGGCAAGCTGGGAACCACGTTCCCGTAGAAGGCCCTCTGGCGTTAGGCAGGGGTGGGCGGCTCAAACCTCCCCGGGGGTTTCCCGGTAGCCAAAGGGCGGAGGATCCCGTCCACGGTGATCCGGGTGCCCGCCCCCACGGACTTGCCCAGCATCACCCCAGGATCCCTGATACCTCGGCCTTCCCCCGGCGCCGCCCTGGGCTTCCCTTCCACCGATAGCCTCGGGTAACGTCTCCCCAATCGCAACCCCTCCTTAAAACCCGCCGCTTGCCTTGGCCCGCTTGGGCTGCTAGAATCCTCTAGGTGTGGGCGCCCGTAGCTCAGCAGGATAGAGCGGGGGCTTCCTAAGCCCTAGGCCGGGGGTTCGAATCCCTCCGGGCGCACCAGAAGGCCCGCCCCTTGGGGCGGGCCTTGATATTCCCCGGGCCCCTCAGGGTGGGGAGGTATCAAAAGCGGCCTGTACGGCGGCCTCGAGGCGACCCCCCTCGGGTAGCGGCCCCCGCATAGGCTTCAGGGGCAACCTCCACCCGCTTAGCCCTCTCCAGCTTCACCCCTTGCACCTCGGAAAGCTTGGGCAGGTCCTGGGGGCGGAGATCCACGTAAAAGCCCTCCTCTCCCTGGGCGATCTTGCCCACCTCGAGGCCCGCTTCCTTCAGGAGGGCCACCAGCCGGGGCAGGGTGAGCCTGGGCCCCGTGGCCTTGAAGGTGAGCCAGCCTTCCTCGCCGGTGAGAAGGCTCTTCTCCTTGGGTGCCCCGCCCAGGAGCAAGGCCATGAGGGCAGCCACCACCTCCACCCGCCCTTCGGCGAAAAGGCGGCTGGCAAAGTCCTGGTACAGCTTGTAGTCCCGTTCGGGCACCCGGGCCAGGCGGGCCAGGAGATGGTGCCACTTGGCCTCGAGGACCTCCTCGGGCGTGGGGGGATTCACCCGCCTAAAGGTCCGTCCCACGGCCCTTTCCAGCTCGGAAAGCTCCCTTTTCTCCCGAGGGCCATAGAGGATCACCACCTCACCCCCCCGTCCGGCCCTACCCGTGCGCCCTGAACGGTGCTGATAGGTTTCCGGCTTGTCGGGTAAGCGGTAGTGCACCACCAGGTCCACCTCCGGGATATCCAGGCCCCGAGCAGCCACATCCGTGGCCACCAGAACCCTTACCTCCCCTTCCCGAAAAGCCTTCATGACCCTTTCCCGGTCCGTCTGGGAAAGGTCCCCATGGATGGCCCGCGCCGGGTGCCCAAGGCGAAGAAGCCCCGTGGCCACCTCCTCGGTTTCCGCCTTGGTGCGGGTGAAGACGATGGCCCGCTTGGGAGCTTTGACGAAAAGGATGTCGGAAAGGAGGGGAAGCCGGTCCCCGGGGGCAGGAATGGCCTCTTCCTGGTAGGTAACGCCCTCCTCCCGCACCACGTTGATGACCACCGGGCTTTTCATGTAGCGCTCCGCCAGCTTCTTGGCCCATGAGGGCAGGGTGGCGGAAAAGAGAAGGGTCTGCCGCTCCTTGGACGTGGCCGAGAGGATGGCCTCCACCTCCTCTTCAAAGCCCATGGAGAGCATCTCGTCGGCCTCGTCCAAAACGGCGATCCGCACCTGGGAAAGGTCCAAAACCCCTTGCCGTAGGTAGTCCAGGGCCCGCCCCGGGGTGGCCACCACCACATCCGCCCCCCGGGCCAGCTCCTCCTTCTGCTTGCCGTAGCCCGTGCCCCCGTAGACCGTAACCACCTTGAGGTGGGGGGCTACCGCCTGCAGCTCTCCGGAAACCTGGAGGGCCAGCTCCCGGGTGGGGGTCAGCACCAGGGCCCTGGGGAGGCGGCCCCGCTCCTTGGAGGCCTCGAGGCCTTGCGCAATGGGCAGGGCGAAGGCCAGGGTCTTGCCGGTGCCCGTGCGGGCCTGGCCGATGAGGTCCTTGCCCTCGAGGGCCAGGGGCAAGGCCGCCGCCTGGATGGGGGTGGGAGCGGTGATGCCCCGGCGCAAAAGAGCTTCCTTTATCTCGTCCTTCAGGGGAAAGTCTTTGAACTCCATTCTCTCTCGCTTCCCGGGCCCCACCCGCGCCCGAGAAGGAGGGGTAAAGCCCGTAAAACCCTCTAAGTTTAGTGAACTAGAGCACAAAAGTCAAGGGAATGACCTCCACCATCTCCCCCTCCCCCACATCCCGGCCTGGGGGAAGCACCACCAAGGCGTTGCCCAAGGCCATGGAGCGCAACACCCCGCTGGACTGGTTTCCCGTGGTGCGCACCAAAAGCTCCCCCTCAAAGGAGAGCACCCCCCGGCGGAAGGCCTTCCGGTCACTGGCCCCCTTGAAGGGGGTGAGGGCCTTAGCCGTCAAGGAGCGATAAGGAGGGTCGGTGCGTCGCTGGAGCCGGAAGAGGAAAGGCCTGCCGTAGAGGAAAAAGGAAACCATGCTGGAAACTGGGTTTCCCGGAAGGCCCAGGACGGGAACACCCCGGAGGCGGGCCAGGAGAAGGGGCTTCCCTGGCTGCTGCCGCACCCTCCAGAAGACCACCTCCCCGGATTCCTCCAACACCTTGCGCACCACGTCGTAGTCCCCCATGGATACCCCTCCGGAGGTGAGAAGGAGGTCCAGGTGCCCTGCGGCCTCCAACGTTTCCAGCACCTTCTCCGGCTGGTCCTCCACCTTACCCAAAAGAACCGCTTCGCCTCCCGCCTCCTCCACCAACCCCAGAAGGCTATAGGCATTGGAGTTATAAACCCCTCCAAAGGGCAGGGGTTCCCCGGGCTCCACCACCTCATCCCCCGTGGAGAGGATGCCCACCCGGGGACGCCTAAACACCTTAAGCCGGGCGTAACCCATGGCCGCCGCCAGGCCCAGCCTTCCCGGGGTGAGGAGATCCCCCCGCCTTAGGTACACCTCTCCCCTTTTCAGGTCATCCCCTCGAGGCCGGATATCCTTGGGGCTAGCCGGAGCCAGGAGAAGCACGTAATCCCCTTCCCGCTGGGTATCCTCCACCTGGATGACGGCGTCCGCCCCCTCGGGGATGGGGGCCCCAGTGTAGACGGCCACCGCCTCCCCCTTCCCCACCTTTCCGGCAAAGGGCCTGCCCGCCGGCGACTCCCCGATGACCCTGAGGCGCACCGGATTCTCCCGGCTCGCCCCCAAGGTGTCCTCCTGCCAGCAGGCGTAGCCGTCCACGGCGGTGTCGTCCTGGTCAGGGTGGTTCACCAAGGAAACCAGGTCCTCTGCCAAAACCCGGCCAAAGGCCTCCTTCAGGGGCACCTCCTCCACGGGAAGTTCCCCTTTGGCCTCCGCCAAGACCAGCTCCAAGGCTTCCTCCACGCTGATGCCCGTGCGCATACGCCTAGTCTAGGGCAAAAGCCAGGCCCTCAAGAAGCCCCCTCATAGGCTCGCCTTAACCCACCAAAGGCCCAGGGCCAAAGGGCAATGCCCAGGGCGTAGAGGCTCAGGGTAATGGCAAAGAGGTAGTGGAAGGCCACAAGGCCCCAAGCCTCCTGGACCATGCCGGAAGCGGCACTTCCCAGGGCAAAAAGGGTGCTCCAAAGGGCACCCTCCACCAGAAAGAAGCCGGGGCGCTCCCCTTCCTCCAGGTAGTCCATCACCAAAACGGCGTATACGGGTCCGGCGGCGTTCATGAGGGCTCCCCGGATGAGGAGGGCCACGGTAACCAGGGGTAGCCAAGGGACCCAGGCCAGGACGGCCAGGAAGGGTAGGGATAAGGCCTGCACGAACACGATGGCCCCCAGTTTCCCCAGCCGCCGCACCAGAAGGGGCTGGAGCAACATGGCTAGCCCGGTGGCCAGGGAGGAGAGGGCGAAGATAAAGCCGGTGGTACCGTAGCTGAGGCCAAACTTCTCCCGCAGGTAGAGGTTCAGAAAAGGGATCACCAACCCCGCACCAAAGCCGATGATCGCCTGGGGCACGAAGAGGCGAAGCCATAGGCCAAACCGCCCTGTAAGCCTTGGGGGGCTTCCCTGGCCCTCGGGAAGCCAAAGGAGAAAGGGCAGGGCCAAGAGAAAAAAGGGCAGGGCGAAGAGCAGCACCCAGCGGGCCCCCACCCATTCGGAAAGGGCGCCGGCCAAGAGGGTGGAGAAAAAGCCCGAGGCAGTGGTCAAGGCAGACTGCAGGCTGAAAAGGGAGACCCGCCTGTGTGCCGGCACCAGCCGGGCCATGAGAGGTGCCCCCGCCCCCTGCACCAAGGCTCCCGCCAGCCCGTACCCCGCCAAGGAGGGAAAAACCAAAAGGCCAAGCCCCAGGAGGACCCCGCTTCCCACCGCCAAAAGAAAGGCCAAAAGGAGGCTTTTTCGGTAGCCAAGCCGCGGGATCAGGTAGGCCAGGGGCAGGGCAAAGACCACCCCCACCAGAAGAAACAGGGCCTGGGCCAAGCCGATGGCCTGGCGGTTGAAGCCCAGGGCCTCGAGGTGAAAGTTCAGAAAAAAGTAGATGAGGTTCCCCCCGAAGGACCAGAGGGAGCTGGCCACGATAAAGCGATGAACAGGTGAACTGAGCATATACTTCATGGCGGATTCTGAAAGGGACCACCTCCCCTACAAGCCCCCTATCCCTCCCCTCGGCTAGGGCAGTAAGGGGCCAGGGAACACGCCCCACATCGCGGCTTCCGGGCCAGGCACACGTACCGCCCATGGAGGACCAGGGCGTGGTGGACGAACACCCAGTCCCCCTTGGGAAAAAGGGCTTCCAGCTCGGCCCCAATCCTTTGGGGAGCCTTGGCCTGGGAAAGGCAAAGCCTCCTCGCCAAACGGGCCACGTGGGTGTCCACGGCAATGCCCGGCACACCAAAGGCAGCCCCCAGGACCACGGTGGCCGTCTTCCAGCCCACACCAGGCAAGGCCATGAGGGCCCTCTTGTCCCGGGGTACCTCCCCCCCGTGCTCCTCCACCAGCCTCCGGGCCAGGGCCACCAGGTTTTTGGCCTTGGAGCGGTAGAGGCCGATGCGCCTTATGTAGGGCTCCACCTCCTCGGGAGTCGCCTCCGCCAAGGCCTGGGCGTCGGGGAAACGGGCGAAGAGGGCCGGGGTGGCCTCGTTTACGCTCTTGTCCGTGGCCTGGGCAGAAAGCACCGTGGCCACCAAAAGCTGGAAGGGGCTATTGTGCTTTAGCTCCGTTTTGGCTCCCGGATACGCCTCCTTTAGGGCCTTCAGGATCGCCAAGGCCCGCGCCTTCTTCTCCTTTTGCCCTTCCTTAGGGCAACCCACGAGGTCTACTCTACAATGAGGTCATGGAAAAGCCCAAGCTGGGCCTCATCGTTCGGGAGCCCTACGCCAGCTTCATCGTGGACGGGAGAAAGACCTGGGAGATCCGCAAGCGCCCAACCCGCCACCGGGGTCCCTTGGGAATCATCACCGGCGGGTATCTCATCGGCCAGGCGGATCTCCTGGACGTGTGGGGTCCCTTCACCGTGGAGGAGCTCCTGGCCCACCCGGAAAAGCACCTGGCAGAGGAAGCCTTTCTCAGGGCCTATGCCGGGGAGCAGCCCCTTTACGCCTGGGTTTTGCACAACGCCTTCCGTTACGAAAAACCCCTTTTCGTCCCCCAAAAGCCAGGTAGGGTCATGTTCGTGAAACTTTCCGAGGTATGGCCATAAGCCCCCTGTACCCCACGAAAACCAGGAGGTCCGGATCCAAGGAAGCGATAACCTCCTGGCGGTGGGTGGCCACCACAAGGGTGATGCCCGCCTGGCGCACCAGCTTCCCAAGACCCAAGGCCACCCGCCTGGCCGTGGGCACATCCAGGTGTGCGGCAAACTCGTCGATCAGGAGAAGGTCTGGGCGCTGGGCCAAAAGAAGGGCCAGGCGGTAGCGCTCCCGCTGGCCCGTGGAAAGCTCTGGGGGTCTGGCCCGGTACAGCACAGCGTCGGAAAGGCCCACCCGGTTCAACACCTCTATGGCCACCCCCACATCCTGAAGCTGGCGATATAGCCGCTCCAAAATGGGCTCCTGGCCCAAGTCCACTTCCCGCTCCCCCGGAATATAGGCCACCCGCCTACCCTCGGGCACCCCCACCTCTCCCCCGTCCGGGGGCTCCCCCAGAAGGAGGCGGAGGAGGGTGGTCTTCCCTGCCCCGCTAGCTCCGGCCAAGGCCACCACGCTGCCTGGAGGAACCTCGAGGTCCGCCTCCCTCAGTATCGCCCGCTCCAACACCCGGGCCTTGACCCCGAAGGTCGCAAGGGTTACCTGTACCTCAGGAGAAAGGTCGGAGAGGTCCAGGTAGCTCCGGTAACTTTTCCTAACCCCCACCAGCCGGATGGGCCCTGGAAGACCCCGCACCCTCCCGAAGCGGGAAACGAAAAGCCTCCCCCCATGGGCCCTGGCGTAAGGATCCTCACGCAAAAACCGCTCCAGGTGGCGCTCTGCCTCCTCCGTAAGTGGATAGACCAGCACGGGTCTTCCGGAGGCGGTGTCGAAGAGGTAGCGAAAGCCCACCCTCTCAAAGAAGGGATGGTAGCGGGCCATCTGGGCCACGGTGCACACCAGGTGTTTCTCCCGCCTTCCCTCGGGAACAGCCCGCTCCTTAACCCACGCCAAAGCCAGCTCCACCAAAAGAGCCCCTAGGCCCTCTGAGCGGTAGTCGGGGTGCACCACCACTCGGGCGATGCGGCTGGCAGCGGTGTGCACCCGGTCCAGGGCGGTTTCCCAGTCCTTCCCGCCCTCAAAGGTGGGATGGAACCAGTCCTTGGGAAAGATGCGCTCACGGATGTCCCGCTCTACACCCCCGGAAATCCTGCGGTGCATCCGGGGAATGGGGGGATCCAAACGCAAATAGCCCAGGATTCTGGGCTCAAAGGGGAGGCGCTCTTCCAACTCCAGGATGAGAAAGCGGCTGGCCGGGGTAGAGCCCTTGATCTCCTTTAGGCGGGCCTCTCCCCCACATCCGCAAAGGGGCTTGGTGTTGGCGAAAAGGCTCTGGCCGCAATGGGGGCAGGCCCAAACAGCCACCACTTCCTTCTCCGAGGCATAGTGGTACTGGAGCTTGCGCCCCTAAGTTTGTACACTATGCTTCCCTCCTGCATGTGAGCCCTCAATAGCCTCTCTCAGGGCCTCTCTGGGCGTTTTGTACCCTAGCCCCGAATGGAGCCTCCCTTCATGGTAGTATTGCAGCCTTTCCTCTTTGGGGCCCCCTGCCCCCAAATGAACTGCTAAGTACCCTCCTCTTAAAATATCCCCATGCCTGCACCCATCCGAGTTCATCTGACTC